>CAZAGL010000270.1:0-3414 GCA_964484435.1 uncultured Caulobacteraceae bacterium | reverse complement strand
TTGAAGCCCGACTGTTTTATCCTAATATAGCAGTTGCCTTTCGGAGACCGTGATGCCAAGAACACCGGCAGCTCAATTTTCGGGCCAGGCGTAAACGCCGCTTCAAATTGAAAAACCGAATGGTCTATCCCCGCTCCGAGCACGACAAACAAGGCCGCCATCGAGAAAAACGAAACCGGCAGGCCCAGCCCCGAAGGGAGTGCGATGGCCAGCAAAACGCCAATCAACGGGGCCAAAAGGATGCTCAAGGCCCGCACACTGCGATAAAGCATGACCAGCATGGCCCCGCAAATGACAAAGGCCAGCGCCAAGGCAATCCCCACCAGGCCGCGGAAGCCGGCGAAGGCTTGGCTGTAGAGGGCGGCCGGATTGATGATTTTCGCCCCTTCGACATCGATGGCTTCGCGCTCGGCATGCGGGCCCAGCGGCGCGATCAGATAATGGTGCCCGTTTGCCGATCCGCCCAATTCCGCAACAAAGCGGGGCAAGGAAGCGGGGCTTTCGGCGGCGCGCGGCGCATCGCCCAGGCCCAAAAGCTGCTGGCGCTGGGCCAGAAAGGGCGCGAACAAGCCTTGCTGCAGCGCCGCTTCGTTCGCGGCACGGCGCGCCATTGAAGGATCAAACCGGCTGGCGGCCAGCACATCCCCCCTGGCCATGGGCGAAAATCTGGCCAAGGCGGCCTCTTCACGCGCGCGCGCGCCATCCGCGCTCTCGCCCTGCGAAAGCAGGAAGCTCGGCGAGGGGCTATAGCCGATGGCGGCCCGCAGGCGCGCCTCTTGCGCCTTCAACGCGGCTGAGCCCTGCTGGAACTGGCGCACATCATCGAGGGTGCGCAATCGCGCAAAGCCGAAGGCGCAGGCCCCGATCACCAAAATGCCAGCAAGGCCCGCCCCGATTCTGGACCATTTCCAGCGCGTGCACAGGCCCTCCAGCCCTTCCCACCAGCGCACCAGGCGCGCCCGGTTTTTGGGCGGGGGATCCATCAAGGGCAATAATGTGAGGGTGAAGGCCCAGGCACTGGCCAATCCGGCGATGGAAAATACCGCCACCTGCTGAAACAGCGGGATGCCAAAGGCGGCCATGGCCGCAAAGCCCAAGGCGGTAGAGATCATGCAGCCCAATAGCGGGCGAAACACCAGGCGCACGCGCTCCTTGGCCGGGGCCCAGCCGGTTTGCGGCCCGGTGGCAAGATAATGCAAGGCATAATCAGAGGTTACGCCGATCAAGGCCGATCCGAACACAAAGACGAGGACATGCACCTTGGGAAACACCAGCAAGGCCGCGCCCAGCGAGCCAATCGCACCCGCCCCGGTGACGGCCAAAACCCCCAACACGGCCTGAGGCCGGCGAAACACGAAATATAGCCCGATCAGCACCAGAGCGAGGCTGGCGGTGCCGATCAGGCCGATTTCCCGCTTGGCCTGGCGCGCGCCGAATTCGGCATGGAACACCGCCCCCGCGCGCGCGATGGCCAGATCCGGCCAGGCCCGCTGCCAAGCCTTTAGGGCAGCCAGCAGACGATCTTGCACATCCAGGCGAAAGGCCGATGCCGTCAGCCGGCCCGAAACCAGCGCGCTATCTTCCGGCAGCCTGTTTTGGTTCGGTGCCAGGCATTGCGACAAACGCAGCGTCAGCAAAAAGGGATCCTGGCGCAGCAATTGCGCGCTGAACGGGGCGATCGGCGCGAAGATCAACGCGAGCGATTGGCGGGCCACCGCCGGCCCATCGAAATCCTGCGCCCGCGCCTCGCACAGCAAGGCATGGCGATTGGCAAAAAGCCAGCGGCCGATGCCCGCGCCTTCATCGCGATCGGGCGCATAAACGCCGCTTTGGGTCAAAGCCGTTTCCAAAGCCTTGGCGGCCATTTTTGCGCGGCCAGGCTCAGCGGAGCGGATCAGGATGGCCATTCGGCTGGCCCCGGCCTGACCAGCGCTGGTCATCGCCGCGGCCAGCACCGGATCGGCGCTCTTGGCCGGCAGCAAAGCCTGAATATCGGTGTCGATGGCGCGCCCCGAATGCAGCCGCAGGCCCACAATCGCCAAGGCGATCAGGCACCAGGCCGCACACGCAATCGCCCCCCATCTTCCCACGCGATGGCCTCAATTTTGCTTTGGCAGGGGGGCCAATTGGATATCCATCCAATCCCCGCTTGGCTGTTGCAGCTTGAGATTTTGGACATTAACGCAGCCCTGCACATCGAGATATTGGATCACGCTGGCCAATTGGGCGGCGCGCGGCACCAGGCGCAGGCGCCAATCTCCGTTGGCCGCCGCGGGCAGATTGGTGATCTGATACTGGGCACGGGCCGCCGCGAATTTCCCGCTCAACACATCGCGCAGGCCGCTGCTGGACAAAAACACGTCCCCGGTTTGGGGGCCCAGCGCCTGCGCCTCCCCACCCTCGATCGATTGGGTCACGCCGCCTTCGGCGATCAATGTGAGGATGTCCACCGGCGTGCGCACATGCCAATGCACGGAATCTGGAAAAATCTGCACATCACCTCTCGAAACCAAGGCGTTGGCCAGGCCCTGGAAATGGCGCGTTTGGGTGAAGCCGCTGATCTGCGGCACCGGCAGGCCGGAAAACGGATCGGCGCATTTGGCCAAGGCCGAGGCGGGCACCAGGCCCAAGGCCAGCCATCCTAGGCAAGATAAGGCAAGAGGCAGGCCTGCAGCACGGGCGGCGATTGCCATTGCATTTGCCCATCGGCCACGCAGACCGCCACCTGCACCGATGCGGCGCGCATCACGCGCGCCCCGTGCGCCAGATCCCGAATGGAATAGACGATTTTGAGCCGATTTTCCCATTCGATAATCCCCGCGTCGATTTCCACACGCTGCCCCAGCCGCATCGGCTGCGCATAGCGCAAATGCATGTCAATGATCGGCCAGGCAAATCCCGACAATTTCATGGCCTCATAGCCATAGCCGATCTTATCCATCAAGCTGGCGCGCGCCAGTTCGAGAAAGCGCGGGTAATGCCCGTGCCAGACAATCCCAAGCGGATCGAGATCATAAAACTGCGGCGCGGTTTGCACGCTTGCCGAGACGATGGGCTTCATGCCAATGGGCCCGCCGCTTCGCTCCAGCCAACGGGCCATTGGCGCTTCGCGATGGCCCGCGCCAAGCGCACCAGCACGGTATCGAGCCGGCCATCCTCCTCGACAAAAGGCACATCCGCCGCCTCGATCCATTGGGCCAGCGCGGGGCCCAGCATGCCCGCGTTGAGTTCTCCGGCGCGCAGCCGCAGGCGCACGCTTTGCACGCAGGCGATCAGATGCCCCGCCGCGACCTGCTCGGTCAGCTCCAGCACGCGCAACGCATCGCGCGCCGCGATGGTGCCCATGGAGACCTTGTCCTGGTTATGGCATTCGGTGGAGCGGGAAAACACGCTGGCCGGCATGGTCAGCTTCAG
>CAZAGL010000269.1:0-3444 GCA_964484435.1 uncultured Caulobacteraceae bacterium | reverse complement strand
GCGCGTGGTGATGAGCCGCGCACCCGATGTGCCGACGGTCACCGTGGGGGTGTATTATGGCATCGGCTTTCGCATCGAGCCGCGCAACCGCACCGGTTTTGCCCATTTGTTCGAACATTTGATGTTTCAGGGCTCGGCCAATGCGCCCAAGGGCGCGTTCGATACCCTGATTTACCGCTCCGGCGGCGTCAATAACGGCTCCACGACCTTCGACTACACCAATTATTATGAAGTGGTTCCCAGCAATGCGCTGGAAGCGGTTTTGTGGATCGAAGCCGATCGCATGGCCCGCCCGGTGATCGATGAGGCCGTGCTGAAAAACCAGCAAGGCGTGGTGACCAATGAGGTGAAGGTCAATGTGCTGAACCAGCCTTATGGCAGCTGGCCCTGGATCGATCTGCCCATGCTGGCCAACACCAATTGGTTTAATTCACACAATTTCTATGGCGATTTGAAAGAGATCGAGGCGGCGACAGTCAAGGATTCCCAGGAATTCTTCGGCAAATTCTATCGGCCCAATAACGCGGTTTTGGTGATCGCCGGCGATATCGATTATGCGCAAACCCTGGCCTTCGTGCACAAATATTTCGATGCCGTGCCGAAGGGGGAGCCGATCAGCTTCCCCGATATTTCCGAGCCGCGCCAGATAAGCGAGAAATTCGCCACGCGCGAGGATGCTCTGGCCCCCAAGCCGGGCTATGCGGCCGGCTATCACGTGCCGCCGCGCGGCAGCCGCGATTGGTTCGCCATGGGGCTGCTGGATCAGATCCTGCTGCAGGGCGAAGACAGCCGCCTGCACAAGAAATTTGTTGAAGAATTGGGTATTACCGGCAGCGTGGATGGGGGCATCAATTTGATCGGCACCATGTTTGATTATAACGGGCCGATGCTGTGGGCTTTGTCCTTTGTCCATGACGGGGAGAAAGATCCCAAGGAATTGAGCGCCATCTTGGACGGCGTCATCGAAAGCGTGCGCAGCCAGCCCGTCTCGCAAGAGGAATTGGATCGCGCCCGCACCAAATTGCGTTCTAATCTCTATGATTTGGTGGATTCTGGCACGCGCTTTGGGTTGATCGATCTTTTGGCCGCCTTTGCGCTGTTCGATAACGATCCGGCCAGGATCAATGCCATCGAGCAGGGCTTTGCCGAGATCACGCCCGCCCAATTGCAGGCCAGCGCCCAGGAATATCTGCGGCCCGGCAATCGCTCGGTCATGGTGATCACGCCGGGCGCCAAGGCCGAGAAAGCGAGTGCGCCATGAAAATGTTCCAAGCGATCCTTGCGCTGGCCATGCTGGCCTTCTGCCTGCCGGCGGCGGCGCAGAGCGGCCCGTTCCCGAACCAGCCGCAAGTGGGGCTGCCCAAGGCGTTCAGCTTGCCGCGCACGCAAGATTTCGAATTGCCCAATGGCATGCAGGTGACGCTCATTCCCTCGGGCCTTGCCCCCAAAACCACGATGATCTTGCGGATCACGGCGGGCAATCTCAATGAGGGAGAAGCCACATGGCTGGCCGATCTCACCGGGGACATGCTCAAGCAGGGTGCCGGTGGGCGCAGTGCCGGGCAGATCGCCGATGCCGCCGCCGCCATGGGCGGGGCGCTGAATGTGGGTGTGGGTTGGTCGAGCACCCATCTTTCCCTTGCCGTGCTGCAGGAAAATGCCCAAGCGGCCATCGCCTTGCTGGGCGATGTCGCGCGCCGGCCCGATTTTGCCTCCGATGCCTTTGCCCGCACCCGCCAGGATTTGGTGCGCAATCTTTCCGTGACGCTGGCGCGCCCCCAGCCATTGGCCGGGGCCGTTTTGGCCAAAGCGATTTATGGCCCCTCCCATCCCTATGGGCGGGTGTTGCCCAATGAGGCGCAGCTCAAGGGCTATTCTCTGGAAGACGTGCGCGGCTTTTATGCCGCCAATTTCGGGGCCAAGCGGGCCCATCTTTACGTGGCCGGCCAGTTCGATGCCGAGGCCATCCGCGCGGCGGTGACGCAGGCCTTCGGCGATTGGGCCCCGGGGCCAGAGGCCTTGAGCCTGCCGCCGCGGGCGGCGCTCGGGCCGGGCACGGGCCGGCGCGTGTTGCTGGTGGATCGGCCGGGCGCGCCCCAATCCACTTTGCAATTGGCGTTCGGCGCGCCCTTGGCCGGTGCGCCGGGGGATATTGCCCTGCGCGTCACCGATGCGCTGCTCAGCGGCGCGTTCAATTCGCGCATCACCACCAATATCCGCGAAGAAAAGGGCTATACTTATTCTCCCGGTTCGAGCCTCGCTTTGCGGCCTGCCGATAGCGTCTGGACCTTCGAGGCGGATGTGACCAGCGCCGTGACCGGTGCCGCTTTGCGCGAGGTATTTAAAGAAATCAGGGGCCTCCAGGCCATTGCGCCGCCAGCGGACGAGGCGGGTGGCATGAGCACCTGGCTTTCTGGCGTGTTTGTTTTGCAAAATGCCAGCCCAGCCGGCTTGATCGGTGCGCTCGCCCAGCGCGATGCATTGAATTTGCCCAAAGACTGGCTCGATGGCTATGTGCCGGCCGTGCTCGCCATTCGGCCTGAGGATATCCAGGCCAGCGCCAAGGCTGTGTTCACGCTGGATGGCTTTGTTCTGGTCATCGTCGGTGATTTGAAGACCATGGGCCCGCAAGTGCGGGCCCTCAAGGAACTCAAAGGCGCCAAGTTCATTGTCACCAAGCTGGAATGATGGCAATTTTCATGCGCGGGCAATATTGTGATGCGTGATTAGGGGCTTTCGTGAACATTCAAAAATCTGTGGCGATCGCGGCCATGCTGGCGACGGGGCTGGCGCTCAGCGGCTGCGGCGGCGGCGGCGGCAAAAAGCAGGCTGAGGCCTATCGCACCCAGGCGGTGGATCGCGGCCCCATCACGCTCAGCATTTCGGCCACGGGCACGCTGGAGGCCCTGGTGACGGTGCAGATCGGCTCGCAGCTTTCCGGGCAGATCACGGCCATCCCGGTGGATTTCAATCAGCAGGTCAAGGTGGGCCAATTGCTGGCCAGGCTCGATCCCGCCAGTTTCGAGGCGCGGGTGCGCCAGGCGCGCGCCGATCTGCTGGCCCGCAAAGCCGGCGTGGAAAGCGCGCAAGCCTCTTTGCTGAAGGCCGAGGCCGATTTCCGCCGCAGCCAGGCGCTGGTCAGCACCGGCTTTGTTTCCGATGCGGGCCTCGATCAGGTGCTGGCCGCGCGCGATCAGGCCAATGCGGCTCTTTCCGTGGCCAGGGCGCAATTGACCCAGGCCCAGGCAGCCCTGGCCAGCGCCGAAACCGATTTGGGCCGCACCGAGATCCGCTCGCCGATCAGCGGGGTGGTAGTGGGGCGCTTCATCGATGTGGGCCAGACCGTGGCCGCCAGCTTTCAAGCCCCGGTTCTGTTCACCATCGCGCAGGATCTTTCCAAAATGCGCGTGGAATTGAAGGTCGATGAGGCCGATATCGGCCAGG
>CAZAGL010000268.1:0-3461 GCA_964484435.1 uncultured Caulobacteraceae bacterium | reverse complement strand
AGCGCGAAATCGGGCAGGCTCGAAGGATAGCTCACCACAGGTGCGCTTGTGCTGGCAGGTGTTGTGCGCGCATCGAGGGCGGCGGGTGCCGCCTCGGCCGGGGCCGCTTCCACCGCCGCCGCTGTCGGATCCTCACCATTTCCTCCTGGCCCCTTTAACACCCAGGGCCGCCAGATCAGCAACAGCACAACCAGCAGCACGCCGGCCGGGACCAGGAAGCGCCCATAACCCCGCATCCATGCATCGATATCAATGCCCGGCTTGGCGGGCTCTTCCGCCTGCTTCTGCCCCAGTCCCGGTGGCGGTGGCGGTGGCGGCGGGCGCCCGGCACGCCCCACTTTGCGGGCCAATCCGCGATCGACCAGAAAGCGCCACTGAGGATCGGCCCGATCCCCACGCCATTGGCTGAGATCAGCTTCTTGAAGATTGTCGAGACCGATTGGCGCTTGGCTGGTGTTGATTTTGGCCGGCGCAAGAATCCCGCGCCCGTTCGCGCGTCTTGCTTCTGACCGCACATTGGCGCTTTGCACCGAATTCGGGCTCCACAGCACCACGCAGCATTTGGCCGCGGCGAGTTCCTGCTCCAGGCGCTTGTCCCATTCCTCGCCGGCGTGGATTCCCTCATCGTCGAGATCATAGAACGCCGAAAAGCCTTCCTCGCTCAACGCCTGGGCCACGCGCGCGGCCCAGGTGATTTCCTCCCGCTTATAGCTGATGAACACGTCGGCCATGGCACCCCCCTGCAAGCGCGCAGCTTAAGCGAACGCAGGCCAAAGCGCCATCGCCCAGGCACCATCGGCGGAAATTCTCCTGGCGCGCGCAAATCGCCATTGCGGGCGCGGCGCGCGGCTGTACACTCGCGAAGCTGGCCCCATCGGCCGCGCCGTTTTTGTGAGGTATCCCCCATGGCCAAAGGTCAGGCCCGTTCCAACCGCGAAACCAAAAAGCCCAAACAGCCCAAAAAACCGGCCCCCGCGCCCGCGCCCTTCGCGGCCTCCAAATCCACGCCGCCCAAGAAATAGGGGAAGTGCAACGGGGGTGTGACTTGGCGCTCGACAAACCCGTTCGCCTCGCGTATTAGCCCGCCTTTCCCGTCGTTCCCAGCAGGGGCGCCGGCGGCTTTGGCCGTTCCCGGCGCTGCGTGATGAAATGAACATTATCCAAACGCTTGAGCACGAAGAAGCCCGCCGGGTGCTGGGCAGCAAATCCATCCCCGATTTCGATGCGGGCGATACGCTGCGTGTCAACGTCAAGATCAAGGAGGGCGATCGCGAGCGCGTGCAGGCCTATGAGGGCCTGTGCATCGCCAAAAGCGGCGGCGGGCTCAATGCCAGCTTTACCGTGCGCAAGATCTCCTTCGGCGAGGGCGTGGAGCGGGTTTTTCCGCTGTATTCCCCTTCGGTCGATTCCATCGTCGTGGTTCGCCGGGGCAAGGTGCGCCGGGCGAAACTGTATTATCTGCGCGATCGGCGCGGCAAATCGGCCCGCATCGCCGAGCGGGCGGGCGGCGCGCGCGGTGCCGGCATCGAGGGCACGCCGGAAGCCGCCGCCGAATAGGCCCGCAGGGCGGCCTTCTGGCGCTGGGCCCTTGCGGCCAAGGCCGCGATGGCGCAGGTGTGCGCCATGACTTGCGTTTTGCCCCCGCCGGCATCCGAGCCGCTGATGCTGACCTTCGGCTGCCGCCTCAACGCGGTCGAAAGCGATGCCATGCGCGCGTTCGCGGCCGAGGCCGGCCTGCACGATACGGTGATCGTCAACACCTGCGCCGTCACCGCCGAGGCGGTGCGTCAGGCCCGCCAGGCGATCCGCCGGGCCAAGCGGGAGCGCCCGGGCGCGCTGCTCATCGTCACCGGCTGCGCCGCCCAGATCGATCCCGAAAGCTTTGCCGCCATGCCGGAGGTGGATCGGGTGTTGGGCAATGGTGCCAAGACCGATCCCACCGCCTGGATCGGCCTGATGGAAGCCAGCGAACCCGTGCAGATCAGCGACATCATGGCCGTGCGGGAAATGGCCCCGCATCTGGCAGGGGCCTTTCAGCCGCGCACCCGGGCCTATGTGCAGGTGCAAAACGGCTGCGATCATCGCTGCACCTTTTGCGTCATCCCCTATGGGCGGGGCAATGCGCGCTCTGCCCCCGCCGGCGCGGTGGTCGAGGAGGTGCGCGCTTTGGCACGGGCCGGCGCGCCCGAACTGGTGCTGACCGGGGTGGATCTCACCTCCTGGGGGGCGGATCTGCCCGGCCAGCCGCGGCTTGGCGATCTCGTTGCGCGGATTTTGCGGCTGGTGCCGGAATTGCCGCGCCTGCGCCTGTCTTCCATCGATGCGATCGAGCTGGACGAGGTCTTGCTGCGCCTGATCGGTGAAGAACAGCGCCTCGCGCCGCATCTGCACCTTTCCCTGCAGCATGGCGATGATCTGATCTTAAAGCGCATGAAGCGCCGCCACAGCCGCGCCGAGGCCGTGGCGCTGTGCGCGCGCCTGCGCGGCCTGCGCCCCGATATCGCCTTGGGGGCCGATCTCATCGCCGGCTTCCCCACGGAAGACGAAGAGCATTTTGAGAACAGCCTGTCGCTCATTCACGAATGTGGCCTGGCCTTCGTGCACGTTTTCCCCTATTCGCCGCGCCCGGGCACGCCCGCGGCCAAGATGCCGCAAGTGGCGCGCGCGCTGGTGAAGGCGCGGGCCGCGCGCCTGCGCCAAGCCGGGCAGGCGGCGCTCTCGCGCCATCTGGATGGCTGGGTGGGGCGCACCGCCCCCGTGCTGATCGAGCAAGACGGCCAAGGCCGCCTGGCCGATTTCACCTTGGTGCGGGGCATCAGCGGTGAGGCGGGCCAGCAGATGCAGGCGCGCTTTACGGGGCATGACCATGCGGCGCTGCGCGTGGATTGAGTTTGAGCCCCCTCTTTCGTCATGCCAAAGGCCGCGCGCAGCGCGGAGCATTGGCATCCAGGGAACATGGATTCCAATGCTGCTTCGGCCCGGTAGGTGATGAGGTGGGGAAGTCCACACTCTTCATCCTCCCCCGCGCGCGGGGGAGGTGCGCGGAACGCGCGGAGGGGGCTTTGTTGGCGGCGGCCCTAACGCCCCCCTCGGCCCTGCGGGCCACGCCCGCCGTGAACGGGGGGAGATGAAGCGCCGCCGCCCCAAAGAGGGCGGGAGACTTATCCGCCCTGGAAATCTTCGCTTCCATAATGCGCCCATGTCCTGGATGCGCCGTTTCGCCGAGATCTTGGAAAGGTCCGAGAGCCGTTTGGCCGCGGCGCGCGGCTGGCTGGCGCTGATTTGGGGGCTGATCATCAGCCCCCGTGCGTTTCGCCGCCTGCTCAAAGATAAGCCGATGCAAAGGCAATTGCGCTGGAAGCTGCGGCTGACCGAGGCGCTGCTGCGCCTGGCCATCACCCAGCGCGCCAACGCCATCGTGCCCCCGCCGTTGACGCCCACGCGGCCCAATTTGCGCCGCC
>CAZAGL010000267.1:0-3473 GCA_964484435.1 uncultured Caulobacteraceae bacterium | reverse complement strand
CCTCCTCCCCCCTGCCCCAGCAGGATTATGTCCTGGGCGTGCACGATACGGAAATTGCCCGTTTGGGCCTGCAGCACCGGGCCTGGCGGGCCAGGGCGCTGGCGCTGTGGCGCAAAGCGGGCCTGCGGGCCGGCGCGCGCGTGCTCGATTTCGGTTGCGGCCCGGGCTACGCAACGCTTGATCTCGCCGATCTCGTCGGCCCGACAGGGGCGGTGCTGGCCGTGGATCGCTCCAGTGCGTTCCTGGACAGGCTCGCTGGCGAGGCCAAAGCCCGCGCACAGACGCAGATTTCCACGCGAGAAGCCGATCTGATGATCGCGGATCTCGATTTGGCGGCCGGCTTTGGCCAAGTGGATTTCGCCTGGGCGCGTTGGATTTTCGCCTTCACCCCGGAACTCGATCGCGCCCTCGATAATTTCACGGCGGCCTTGGCCCCGGGCGGCATGGCGGCCATCACCGAATACATCACCTATGGCACATGGGGATTTTTGCCGGCCGAGCCGGTGATCGCCGATTTCTGCGCCAGCGTGATGCACAGCTGGCGCGCGCGCGGCGGCGAGCCGGACGTGGCCGGCCGCGTCACCGCCGGGCTGATCGCCCGAGGGTTTGAGGTGCAGCTCATCGAGCCGGCGCTGGAAATCATCACCAAATCCGATCCCTTATGGGATTGGCCCGACAGTTTCATCCGCAGCAATGTGCCGCGTTTGGTCGAATTGGGCGATCTCAGCCAAGAAGCCGCGACCAACGTGCTGGATGCCTGGGAGGCGGCCAGCGCCCGGCCGCAAACCCGCATGATCACCCCGCTCACGGCGCAAATCCTGGCCCGCAAGCCGGCATGAGCTGGCCGCCATTTGCCCCGCTGGAAAATGCCTATGTGCGGCTGGAGCCGCTGGAAGAGCACCACCGCGAAAAGCTGCGGGCCGCCGCCGATGATATGGCCCTGTGGCGCTGGTATCCCGATCGCGGCGATGGCCCGCATTTCGACACCTTTTTCGATCTGCGCCTGCAGCTTTCGCGCGCCGGGGCCTGGCAAGCCTATACGATCATCCGGCGCGATGATGGGCAGATTGTGGGGCAAACCTGCTTTCTGGCCATCGTTCCCGAACATGTGCGCCTGGAAATCGGCGGCACGTGGTATTGCGCGCCTGCCCAGGGCGGCGCGATCAACCCCGCCGCCAAGCTGCTGTTGCTCGGGCATGCGTTCGAAAACGGTGCCGAGCGGGTCGAATTCAAAACCGATGCCCTCAATGCGCGATCACGCGCGGCGATCGCCAAGCTCGGTGCCCAGCAAGAGGGCATTTTCCGCGCCCATATGCGCATGTGGGATGGGCATGTCCGCGACACGGTCTATTACAGCCTGCTGCGTGCCGAATGGCCGGAGGCGCGCGCCCGGCTGCAAGAGAGGTTGGAATGCCGATGAATCCTTCGCTGATCGCCGCCGCCATCATGCTGGTGGCCGGAATGCTTTCCGCAGTGCAGGCCCCCACCAATGTCCGCTTGGCCGGGGCTGTCGGCTCGCCGATCAACGCGGCGCTGATTTCCTTCGGCGTGGGCGCGGCCGCGCTGGCGCTTTTGGCGCTCATGCTGCGCAGCCGCATGGATCTGGCGGCGATGCGCATCCTGCCCTGGCATGCATGGCTGGGCGGCCTTTATGGGGCCATCTTCGTGGCCGGGGCCGCCTATGCCGCGCCGCGCATCGGCGTGGCCAGCACGCTGATCATCCTCATCGCCGGTCAGCTGGTGGCCGCCGTCCTGATCGATCATTTCGGCGCCTTCGCCGTGCCGGTGCGCACCATTTCCCTGGAGCGCCTGATCGGCGTGTGCCTGGTCATCGGCGGGGTATTCCTGGTGCGGCGCGGTTGAGCGGTGCCAAGGGCGCTAAAACGCCAGACGCAGGCCCAAGGCAGCTGAATAGGCCGGCTCCGCCTGCGCCACATGGCCAGAATCGCGCGTGCGCACCAGATCCAACCGCGCGCTCAATCGATCCTGCCCAGAGATTTCATAGCGCACCCGGCTATCCAACTGGCACCCGGGGGATCGGCGCGCACATAACGGTTCTCAAAGGCCAGGCTTTGCCTGCCGAACGCATTGGCAGTCGGGGCCAAGAAGCTGAAGCCGCCAGCCTCCACGCGCAAAGGCTGGCTGACGGAAAGCGAAAAGGCCCCAGCAAAGCGGGCTGGAGCGGGCCCGCGATCCCAACGGATTTCCGCCCCGCCGGCTCCGAGCGCCGCCCCCAAGGGCAGGCTGGCCCTGTTGGCGAAGGCCACGGCCGTCGTGCCGATCGGCTGGAAGGCCCGGTTCAGATTGATGCGGCCGCGCCCCGTCACCGCATCCACCCCAATCACCCCGACATCATCGGCGGAGGCAAACAACAGCTGGACAATCTGCTGCCAGGACAGGCCCGCAAACGCGCTGAGCAAGGCCAAGCCAATTTTGATCCGAAGAAATGCCCACATCGCACCTCTCCCAGATGTGTGCCACATTGTGAAGCGGTGCGCGCTATGATCAAATCCTGATCGCAAACCCATATGCGAAATTGCCCGGAAATGCCGCCTCATGCCCCCTGATGATGCCATCGATCCCGCTTATCTGGAACGCCTGAAGACGCTCGCCCCGCAAATGCTGGATGCGGTGCCGCATGCCCGCGCGCTTGGCCTGCGCATCACGCGCGTTGAGCACGGCAAGCTCTGGGGCATCGCCCCCTTCCGCGAAGAGCTGGCCGGCGATGGCCAGGCCGGCATCATCGCCGGCGGCGTGCTCACCACCTTGCTCGATAGCCTATGCGGCTTTGCGGTGCATACGCGCCTCGCCCAATCGAGCGGCACCGCCACCTTGGATTTGCGCATCGATTACATGCGCCCCGCCGCCCCCCGGCGCAACGTGCTGGCCATGGCGCATTGCTATAAATTGACGCGCTCCATCGCCTTCGTGCGGGCCTTGGCCTTCGAGGAAGACCCCGAAGATCCCGTCGCGCATGCCGCCGCCACCTTCATGCTCAATCTCGGCCGCAAGGCCGGGCAGAATTTGCGGGCAAAGGCATGAGCGATACGGCTCTTCCCTTGGATCCAGAGCGGCTGCGGGCCATGCTCACGGCCATCCCTTATGCCGCCTTTTTGGGCGTGCGCGCCGAGCTGCGCGGCGATGAGCTGACGCTGATTTTGCCGTTCCAGCAAAGCTTGATCGGCAATCCCCTGCTGCCGGCGCTGCATGGCGGGGTGATCGGGGCCTTCATGGAATTGGCCGCCATCGCCCAGATCGCCGTGACGCTCGGCGATGCCAGCCTGCCCAAAACCATCGATATCGGCATTGATTATCTGCGCTCTGGTCGGCCGATGGACACCTTCGCGCGGGCCCGCATCGCCAAGCTGGGCCGGCGCGTCATCAATGCCCGGGTAGAAGCCTGGCAGCAACAGGCGGGAGAGCCCATCGCGGCCTTGCACGGGCATTTTCTGGTGCCCGCCAAGGCCGAACCC
>CAZAGL010000266.1:0-3477 GCA_964484435.1 uncultured Caulobacteraceae bacterium | reverse complement strand
ATCCAGACCTTCTGCAAGCGTATCACCGCACGCCCCTGGATCCCCGGCTTCGGCTACGCCGAACCGGGGATGACGGGGGAGGGTGAGCGCAGCCCCCACCCCCTCATGCCCCTGACGGTGCGCAGCAAGGAATTTTGGCATCCACGAATGGATCCCATCATGGCCGCGCAAGGCGAAATTACCGCAGTTCAAACTATCGGCGACGGCGCGGCCTGGCGCAGACGGCGCTTTTCAGGCGCGCGCGGAACCAGTAAACCTGCCAGGCTTGCCCGCAAGAGGCAGCGCCCAAGGGGAAAAGCGTGACGGAATCGATTGATGCGCCGCCTGTGCGCCCCGAGATTTCCCCGCAAAAGCTGCGCCAGGTGGTCATCGCCTCCGCCGCCGGGACGGTGTTCGAATGGTATGATTTTTTCATTTATGGCGCGCTGGCCACGCTCGTTTCGCGCCATTTCTTCGCCAATCTGCCCGATGCGCAGGCCTTCGTCCTGACATTGTTCGCCTTCGCCGCCGGCTTTCTGGTGCGCCCGCTGGGGGCCCTGGTGTTCGGCAAGATCGGCGACAGCCGCGGCCGCAAGAATGCCTTCTTGATCACCATTTCCCTGATGGGCATCGCCACCTTCGCCATCGGCCTCCTCCCCGATTATGCCCAGATCGGCCCGGCCGCGCCCATTTTTCTGATCGCTTTGCGCGTGGTGCAAGGCTTTGCTCTGGGCGGGGAATATGGCGGCGCGGCCATTTATGTGGCCGAGCACGCGCCATCAGGCCAGCGCGGCCTGCAAACCAGCTGGATCCAGACCAGCGCCGCCATTGGCCTTGTCGGGGCGCTCGCGGTGATTTGGGGCCTACGCACCGGGCTGGGGGAAGAAGCTTTCAGCGCCTGGGGCTGGCGCCTGCCCTTTCTGTTTTCGCTGGGCCTGCTCGCCATCTCGCTTTGGATCCGCGTGCGGCTGGAGGAAAGCCCGGTTTTCCAGGCCATGAAAGCCGAGGGGCGGGCCAGCAGCCGGGCCATGGCCGAAACCTTTTTGGCTTGGCCCAATCTGCGCCTGGTGCTGATCGCTTTGTTCGGGATCATGATGGCGCAGGGCGTTGTCTGGTATACGGGCCATTTCTACGCCCAGTTTTTCCTGGAGCGGGTGCTGAAACTCGCCCCGCTCACCGTCAATCTGCTGATGATCAGCGTCGTGACGCTATCGGCGGGCTTTTACGTGTTGTTTGGCTGGCTCTCGGACAAGATCGGGCGCAAGCCCGTCATGCTGGGCGGCATGGCCTTGATGCTGTTGCTCTATTTTCCCGGCTTCCACGCTTTGACCGGCGCGGCCAATCCGGCGCTGGCGGCGGCGCAGGCTGGCGCGCCCGTGCGCATCGCGGCGGATCGCTCCGATTGCAGTTTCCTGCTGGATCTGACCGGCGGGGCGCGCCAATTCGCCTCGTCCTGCGATATCGCGCGCACGGCGCTGGCCGATGCCGGCATCAGCTATCGCATGGTGCCCAGCATTTCGGGCCAGGCGGCCGTCATCCTGGTGCGCGATTCCCTGCTCTATGCGCCCAGCGCGCAAAACCAGCCGCCCAGCCGCGTCAAGGCCATCCGCGCCGATTTCGCCAAGCAATTGGCCGCGGAATTGCAACGCGCCGGCTATCCCCTCAAGGCCGATCCGGCCCGCGTCGATTTCCTCAAAACCCTGCTGATCCTGTTCGGCTTCATCTTGGCCGCCACCGCCCTTTACGGGCCGATCGCCGCCACCCTGGTCGAGCTGTTTCCCGCGCGCATCCGCTATACGGCGCTTTCGGTGCCCTATCATATCGGCACGGGCGTGTTCGGCGGCATGCTGCCGCTGATCGTGTTCGCCATCGTCACCGCCAATGGCGATATCTATTCCGGGCTGTGGTTTCCGGCCATCGCCACGGGCCTCGCTCTGCTGATCACCCTGGTGTTCATGCCCGAAACCAATGGCGCCAGCGTGGAATGAGCCGGGGTGAGCACAGCCCCGTAAATCCCTTTCGCGCGAGCCAACATCGCCCCAGCCCGCCGCCAAGCTGGCTGCATCGCCGCGATCGGCACGCGGACAGGTAACTGAGCCAGCATCTCACCGGGCAAAAATTTTCGAACGCGATCCAGCCCCCCACAGGGAGCCATCGCCAAGCCAAAACTCGAGCTTTTCTCGGAAGCTTCCAGGCAGCCAGGCTGGTTACGCAAAAAAAGGCGGGCCATCGTGAGATAGCCCGCCGCAAATTCGAGATTGGGTTTGGTTTTTCGCGAACTCTTTAGAAGCGTGCGCGCGCCGCCACGAAAAAGAACCGGCCGATCACATCATACTGCGCCGGATCGGTGTTGGACTGGGTGTTGCTGTTGAACAGAGGTGGCTGATTGTTCGACAGATTGTTGATACCGAACTGGAACTGATAATGCTCGTTCAAGTCATAGGTCGCTGAGATGTCCTGATAAAGCTGTTTCGGGACCGGCGGCCCGCCGCTGCCACCCGCACCATCCAGAACACCATCAACAAACTGCGTATTTCCGGTGATGGCGAACGGCCCGAAGGAATAGATCGTCCGCAAATTGGCCCGCCATTTCGGGAAAGCCGTCCCCGTGCCCGAGTTCGAGCCCGTTTGATCGAGGCCATCAACCGTAAAATTCAGCACACGCGTGGCCGTGATCTTGAACTGCACATCTCCGAAACTGCCAAGATCGCGGCGGTAATCTACAGAAATGTCCAAGCCTTTGGTCGACAAATTCGAGGTATTGGCTTGATCGCTAAAGGTAACGGACGCATCACCCGTCGCCGTGCGCACCACGCCGAAGCATGGATCGGATGCGTTATTCACCAAGCGCACCCCGCCCTGGGCAATGCACAGGTTCAAGGCCCCATCGGCACCGCCAAACCCATTCGGGGAGCCGCCCACAAATCGAGTATTAATCGCGTTGGCGACATTGATATTGTAATAATCGGCCGAAAGCGTGAAGCCGGAGAAAAAGCTCGGCGAAAAAACCGCACCCACCGTGAACGTATTGGACGATTCTTCCTGCAGGTTGGGGTTACCGAAGCTGATGGCCTCAAGCTGCGCGTTGGTTTGGATGAACCCGCCGCCAGTGGCATTGGGATAGACCTGACCAAAGGAGGCAAACTGAGCGTTACAGGCGGCAATCGTTGCGGCATTCGGCGTATTTCCGCCGAAAGGGGTCGAAGTTGCGCAAGGATCGAAATACAACGGGAAGCCCGTATCGCCCGCCTGGAACAATTCGAACACAGACGGCGCGCGTACGGCACGCTGATAGACTCCGCGGAAGCGCAGACCATCAAACGGAGACCAATCCCCGCCACCCTTATACGTCGTGGTCACGCCCACCGAAGAATAGCCCGAAATCCGGAAACCACCTTCCGCGTTCAAGGATTTGAACAAAGGCAGATCCTTGAGGATCGGGATGGAGATTTCGCCGAAGCCTTCATAGACGTCGAACCCACCCAGAACCGGCTGCTG
>CAZAGL010000265.1:0-3488 GCA_964484435.1 uncultured Caulobacteraceae bacterium | reverse complement strand
CACATCGCCCAATTCCTCGCGCGCGCACACATGCGCCAGCGTGCCCCCAATCATGCCGGATCCGATCAGCGCGATTTTCTTGCGGGCCATGGGGTTCTCCTATCTGGGTTGGCAGCTTTGGCCTCGCTTAGCGCCAATTGCTGCCGCTGGAAACCCGGCCAGGATCAAGTTTGCGGCGCCCAAAGCGCTTATTTGCCGACAGCCGCTTTCGGGGCCGCGCCCCAGACGCGGGCGAGGCGCGCATCGCGCCCGCAATTGAAGCGGTAGAAATTATACCGCACCGTGTTTTTCTCAGAGTATTCCTGGTGGTATTCCTCGGCCCGGTAAAAGGCCGCCAAGGGCAAAATGGGCGTCACCACCGGGGATTTCAGCAGGCCGGATTTCTCCAAGGCGGCCTTGGAAGCGGTGGCGGCCTTGCGCTGCGCGCCATCGCCCACGAAAATCGCGGTGCGATAGCTGGGCCCGCGATCGCAGAACTGGCCGCCATCATCGGTGGGATCCACCAGGCGCCAAAACCGCTCCACCAATTGGGCATAGCTGATCTTTTTGGGGTCATAGCGCACCATGACCGATTCAAAATGGCCAGTGGTTTCCGTCACGACATCTTCATAGGTCGGATTGGCCAGCGTGCCGCCCGTATAGCCCGAAATCGCTTCGATCACCCCGGGAATGGCCTCGAAATCGTGTTCCGTGCACCAAAAGCAGCCGCCGGCGAAGGCCGCCTGCTGCTGGCCAGCCGGCGGGGGGCCGATGACATTGGCCAATGGCGGCTTGGCTTCCACGCCGCAGGCGGCGAGGCCCAGGATGAAGATCAAGCTTGCAAGGATGTTACGCAAAGGCTCGGCTCCCGTTTGACGTCCTGGCAATCGCGCGAGTTGGTGCCCGCGTCAACTCACCTACCCGTTAGTCGCTGTTCACCAGAAATTTGCAAGCGTGTTGGGCCAAGAGTGCGGCACCATTGCGGCGCGCCCGCCTCGGTGTTTGACCGGCCAACCGCCAAGGGTTAGGCGAAGGGCCGCGAAAAGAGGAAACCATGGCGCGAGGCGAAGAAAGCGGGCGCGATATCGCCCTCATCGGCGAATTGGAGGCCAAGATCGCCTGGCTTTCGGCCTGGATGATCCACCACGCCAATCATATCCGCCCCAATCGCGATGGGCTGAAGGTGGGCGGGCACCAGGCCTCCTGCGCGAGCATGACAAGCATCCTGGCGGCGCTATATTTTGCCGTGCTGCGCCCGCAAGATCGCGTCGCCGTCAAGCCGCATGCCAGCCCGGTGTTTCACGCCATCCAATATCTGTTCGGCAAGCAGAGCCAAAAGGCGCTGGAAGATTTCCGGGGCTTGGGCGGGGCGCAATCTTATCCTTCCCGCACCAAGGATGCCGATGACGTGGATTTTTCCACCGGCTCGGTGGGGCTCGGCGTGGCCATCACCAGCTTTGCCTCGCTGGCGCAGGACGTGTTGATCGGCCAAGGCCGGATGGAGGGCCAGCAGGCCGGGCGCATGATCGCCCTCCTGGGCGATGCCGAACTCGATGAGGGCAATATCTACGAAGCCCTGCTCGAAGGAGCCAAGCATGATGTGCGCAATCTGTGGTGGGTGATCGATTACAATCGCCAAAGCCTCGATGCCGTCACGGCTGAGGGCATGCATGCACGCTATGGTGCCATTTTCGCGGCCTGCGGCTGGGACGTGATCACCCTCAAATACGGCCGCCGATTGCAGGCCGCCTTCGCCTTGCCGGGCGGGGAAAGCCTGCGCGCCTGGATCGAGGCAGCGGCCAATGATCTCTATGCCGCCTTGAGCTTCCAGGGCGGGGCGGCCTGGCGCGCGCGGCTGATGCAGGATTTGCCCGCCGAGGGGCAAAGCCTGATCGCGCGCCATGACGATGCCGAGCTTGCCCGCCTGATGGCCAATCTGGGCGGGCACGATCTCGCCCTTCTGGTGGAGGCGTTCGACCAGGCGGCGCGCCATGAACGCCCCACCGTGTTCATCGCCTATACCATCAAGGGCTTTGGTCTGCCCTTTCAGAGCCACAAGGATAACCATTCCGGCCTGATGACCCCGGCCCAGATGGAGGTCTTCCGCGCCCAAAACGGCATCGCCCCGGGGGAGGAATGGCACAAATTCGCCGGCCTGCCGCGCGCGGCGGCGGCCTATGCGCAATTCTTGCAAGCCGCCCCCTTCGCCGCCCCCGCACAGCGGCGAAAAACAGCCCCCATTTTGCCGGTGCCGGATATGCCAGCGCCCATGGGGTGCCAATCCACGCAGATGGCTTTCGGCAAAATCCTAAATGATCTGGCCCGGGCCGGCGGGCCGCTCAGTGATGCCATCCTCACCACATCCCCCGATGTCACGGTTTCGACCAATCTGGGCGGCTTTGTGAACCAGCGCGGGCTGTTCGCGCGCGCGGCCATCGCCGATCGCTTTCGCGACAGCGGCATCGCCTCACCCCAGCGTTGGGCGCGCGGGCCGGGCGGCCAGCATGTAGAATTGGGCATCGCCGAGAACAACCTGTTTTTGGCCTTGGCCGCCTTTGGCCTGAGCCATTCTTTGTTCGGCCAGCGCCTCATCCCCATCGGCACCCTCTATGATCCCTTCATCAATCGCGGGCTCGATGCGCTGAATTACGCCTGCTATCAGGATGCGCGCTTTCTCGTCGTGGCCACCCCGTCGGGCCTGGCCTTGGCCCCCGAAGGCGGCGCGCACCAATCGATCCACCCGCCCGTGATCGGCATGGCCCAGCCCGGCCTCACCTATTTCGAGCCGGCTTATCCCGAAGAATTGGCGCTGATCCTGCGCTGGAGTTTCGCGCATCTACAGGCCGAGCACGGCGGCGCGGTGTATGTGCGCCTGTCCACCCGGCCGCTCGATCCGCCCCCGCCTTTGGATGCCGGGCAAGCGCACGGGGTGATCGAGGGGGGCTATTGGCGCGCGCCGCCGGCCGAAGGGGCGGAGCTGGCCATCGCCTATGCCGGCGCACTGGCCCCCGAGGCGGAGGCCGCCTTCCAGGCCCTGCAGGACGAGATCCCCGGCCTTGGCCTGCTGGCCGTGACCAGCCCGGATCTGCTGCACCGCGATTGGCGCAGCCAAGGAGAACACAGCCCCATCGCGCGCCTGCTGACCCCCTTGGGCCCCGGTGCCAAGCTGATCACGCTGATCGATGGCGCGCCGGGCACGCTGTCCTGGCTGGGCAGCGTGCACGGCCATCGCACCGCGGCGCTCGGGACGGATCGTTTCGGGCAATCGGGCGATCTTCCCGATCTGTTGGAGGCGTATGGCCTCGATGCCGATGCCGTGATCGAAGCCGCCGCAAAATTGATGCTGCGCTGATCAAGCGATGCGCGGCGCGCCCTGCCCGCACAGCCCAGGCGATCCGATCGTTGCGAAAAGGTGTTGCGTTTGCGAGCACTGCCGCCTAAAAGCGCTTCTCCTTTGACGCGGGGTGGAGCAGCCCGGTAGCTCGTCAGGCTCATAACCTGAAGGTCAC
>CAZAGL010000264.1:0-3514 GCA_964484435.1 uncultured Caulobacteraceae bacterium | reverse complement strand
GGCTCTTTGGCCGCATTGGCGGCGCGATAAGCACCCAGGCGCGGGCAGAGCGGGCATTGTGCTGGCGCTTCGGGGGGGATGGCGGTTATGCAAGCCGGCGCGGTCAAGGTCATGGTCATGGCCCATGGGCTTAGCCAGAAATGCCGATCCCTGACACAGCAATTTTGAACGGAGGCACGCGTGCGATTGCGGATCGGGCCGATGCCAAGCCCTCCGGCGGGCGATTGGTTTGTTTTGGGCCTGGGCAGCAATCTGCCCCATCTGGGGCTTTCGGGGGCGGCTTTGCTCGGCGCCGCGCTCGAAGCCATGGCGGCGCGCGGCTTTGAGGTGATTGCGCGCTCCAGCTTTTGGCAGAGCGCGGCCTGGCCCGATCCAAACATGCCGGCTTATGTCAATGCGGTGGCTTTGGCGGAGGCCCGGGGCCGGCCGCCTTTGGTGGTTTTGCACGCTCTGCTGGAAATCGAGGTGGATTTCGGGCGCCAGCGCGCCCAGAATCGCCAACAGGGCCGTGATCAGAGATGGGCGGCGCGCACGCTCGATCTCGATCTATTGGATTTCGAAGGAAAGATCCTGGAAATGGAGGGATTGACGTTGCCTCATCCGCGCATGGGCCAGCGCAATTTCGTGCTGGCCCCCTTGGCCGAGCTGGCACCCTGGTGGCATCACCCGGTTTCGGGGCGCAGCGCTGGCGATTTGCTGCGTGCGGCCTTGCCTGGCGCGCTGAAGCAGTTGCCTGAGGCAGGCGGGCAGGGTAAGAAGGCGGATTGATCCATAAGGAAATTCTCTTGGCTCGCGTCACCGTTGAAGATTGCGTTTTGAAAATCCCCAATCGCTTTTCGCTGGTCCTGTTGGCGGCGCACCGCGCGCGCGCCATTGCCGCCGGGGCCGCTCCGATGATCGAGCGCGATCGCGATAAGGATCCGGTGGTCTCCTTGCGGGAAATCGCCGAGGAGGCGATCTCGATCGAGGGCCTCGTCGATGGCCTCGTCACGCTGTACCAGGAGGTGCGTCCGGCCGCCCGCGCCGAAGATGAAGAGGATCGCCTAGCTTTGGTCGCTCCGGTGCGCACCAGCGAAGATGAAGTATTGCGTGCCTTGCAGGCCGAGCAAGAGGCACAGCGCGAAGAGCGCCTCTGATGGCCGCGCTGCCGGATGGCGGCCGCAAGGCCGTTGCCGGTGCGCAGCCAGCGCCAGTGCAAGCGCCGGCGCGCGGGCGGTTTTTGCGCCAGTATGAATTGCTGGAGCGCGTGCGTGCCTATGATCCGGCCGTCAATGAGCAGCTGATCAATCGTGCCTATGTGTTCGCCACGCAAAAGCATGGCAGCCAAAAGCGGCTTTCGGGCGATCCCTATTTCGCCCATCCCATCGAAGTGGCGGGCATTCTCACCGAATACCGGCTGGACAGCGCCACCATCGTGGCCGGCCTGTTGCACGATACGCTGGAGGATACCGAGGCCACGCGCGAGGAAATCGCGCGTTTGTTCGGCGAGGATGTCGCCGAGCTGGTCGAGGGGGTGACCAAGCTCTCCAAACTCGAATTGCAGCCAAACCAGAACAAGCAGGCGGCCAATCTGCAGAAATTCGTGCTGGCCATGGCCCGTGATGTGCGGGTGCTGCTGGTGAAGCTGGCCGATCGCCTGCACAATATGCGCACCATTTCGTTCCATCCAAGCCTCGCCAAGCGCCAGCAAATTTCCCTGGAAACGCTGGAGATTTATGCCCCCTTGGCCCGGCGCATCGGCATGGATCGGATGGCCCGGGAATTGGAAGAAACCGGCTTTTGCGTGTGCTTTCCGGACGCGCATGATGCGATCACGGCCCGGCTGGAGGCCCTGCGCACCGCCAAAAGCGCCAATGTGGCGATCATTTCGCAAACGATTTTCGATCGCCTGGCGCAGGCCCAGCTCGATGCCCGGGTGTTTGGCCGTGAAAAATTGCCTTATTCGATCTGGAAGAAACTGCAGCGCAAATCCGTGCAATTTGCCGATCTGGCCGATGTCTATGCCTTTCGCGTCATCGCCAATGGGGTGGAGGATTGCTATCGTGCCTTGGGCCTCATCCACCAGACTTGGCGCTGCGTGCCCGATGCCTTCGAGGATTCGATCTCCAATCCCAAGCAAAACGGCTATCGCTCCATCCACACCACGGTGATCGGGCCGGGCAATGTGCGCGTCGAAATCCAGATCCGCACCGAGGAAATGGATGCCGTGGCCGAGTTTGGCGTGGCCGCCCATTGGCGCTATAAGAATGAGGCCTATGGTTTTGATTCCGATCAGGCCCGTTCCAGCGGGCTCGATGCCCGCGAGGCGGTGCGGGCCTTGCTGGAGATCGCCCAGCATGGCGGGGAGCCGGAAGAATTCCTCGAACACACCAAGCTGGAAATGTACCAGGACAATGTGTTCGCCTTCACCCCCAAGGGGCGGCTGATCGCTTTGCCGCAAGGGGCCACGCCCTTGGATTTCGCCTATGCGGTGCATACCGATATCGGCGATACGTGTATCGGCGCGCGGATCAATGGGGATGATCGCCCGCTGCGCACGGAATTGCGCAATGGCGATGTCGTGGATATCCTGCGCACCGATCGCAGCGCGCCGCTGCCGGGCTGGCCGGCAATCACCAAGACTGGGCGGGCCAAATCGGCGCAGCGCCGGCTGGAGCGGCTGGCGCGGCGCGGGGAATTCATCAAATTGGGCCGCGAATTGCTGGGCTTTACCCTGCGCCGCCATGGCATCGAGCTGGACGATGTCGATCTCAGCGAAACGGCGCAAAAGCTGCAATTTGAAGATCGCGACGCCTTGTTCGAGGCGGTCGGGGAAGGGCGGGCCCGCCCCAATGACGTGGCCGCCTTGGCATTTCCGGGCCTGGCGGAAAAGGCCAATATCGAGATCGATCGCGCGCCCATGGAAAGTCAGAAGGCGCGGCTTTATGTCGAAGGTGCAGGGTTGACGCAGGGCGTTTCCTTGCATTTCGGGACATGCTGTTCGCCCATTCCGGGTGATCAGATCGTCGGCGTGCACCGCTTTGGCCTGGGCGTGGAAGTACATACCGCTGATTGCGCCAGCCTGGAGGAACTGGATTCCGTCGGCGGCGAATGGATCGATCTGGCCTGGACGGAAACAGCGCGTGAGCACGCTTTGGCCGTCGGGCGCATCCAGGCAAATGTCGAGAATAGCCGCGGGGTGCTGGCCGCCTTGGCCCGCATCATCGGCGAGCACGAAGGCAATATCCTCAATGTGCGCACCTTGCGGCGCTCGCGCGAGGTGTTTGATCTCGTATTCGATATCGAAGTGGCCGATACGGGCCATTTGACCAGCATTTTGGCCGCCATCCGCGTTTCGCGCTTTGTGCACGAAGCTGATCGCGTGCGCACCTGATGGTGCCAGGCCGGATAGAGGGGTGAACGCCTAGCCCGCAAGGATGGGTTCAGTGCGATCATCCGCCCCCGGCCTTCCCGGTTCGGCGGCACCCCAAAGAGGACGGGGGAGGCTGATCTCAACACCCTGCCTGGAACCCAT
>CAZAGL010000263.1:0-3519 GCA_964484435.1 uncultured Caulobacteraceae bacterium | reverse complement strand
GCATCGAAGTGCTGCGCGGGCCGCAGGGCACGCTTTATGGGCGCAATGCCATTGGTGGTGCGGTCAATATCATTACCTCTGAGCCCGGCACGGGCGAAGGCGCGGAAATCAATGTGCAGGGCGGCTCGCGCGGGCGCGCTGCAGCCAATGCCTATGTCCAATTCCCGCTGGCGGACAATTTCAACGTGGGGGTTTCCACCTATTACAAGCGGCGCAACGGCGTAGGCGATTTCCTGCTTTTGCCCAATCCCGAGGCCCGCATCGGCGAAGAAAACGAGTTTGGCGGGCGCATCAAGGCCGTCTGGGATGTGACGAACACGCTCAGCTTCGAGTTTTCCATCGATGGCCAGCAGGCCAATAACGGCCAATCGCCCTATACCACGGAGGTCAATGGCGTTGGCCTCACCGCCGGCGATAATTTCACGCCGGGCACGCCCACGCAAAATCGCAGCAATCCCTTCGCGGGCGATTTCTTTGCCTTGCAGCCCGGCTTTCGAGGCAATGTCGCGCCCTTCTTGCCGGCCGGGGCCAATGGCCAATTGCGCTCCCCCAATCCTGATGACAGCTTCTCGACCGTTGCCGGGCTGGAATCGACCAGCGCTTCAGGCTGGGGCGTGTCGTTGACAACGAATTGGGATATCAATCCCAATCTTTCCACCAAGCTTTTGGCCAGCTATCGCTATTCCGATTATACAGGCGGGCTCGATGATGATGAAACCCCGCTGAATCTTTCGGAATTCCCTGAAAATGGCAATGCCCGCCAAGTTTCTCTGGAATGGAATGTCAGCGCGGATATCAGCATCTTTGATTTCGTGGGCGGGCTTTATTACTTCCGCGAAGAGGGCTCGACGCGCTCCGGCCCCTTCGTGTTCAGTCCGTTCAACGCCCCCAATTCCATAGATAATTTCGGCGTGCCCATCAATTTGGGCTTTCCGACCGGGCTGGGCAATTTCGATCTCAACCAGAATACCAATGCCTATGCCGCCTATGGCAATATCAAGGCCCAGTTGACGGAGCGCTTCAGCCTCGGCGGGGGGTTGCGCTATTCCAGCGATACCAAGCGGGCCAATGCGTTGTTCCCGAGCTTTGGCGGCAACCGCGTGTTCCGCGAGGCCAATTTCCAGGAGCTGACCTGGGACGTCAACGCCCTCTATCACCTGATCGGGGATGTGAATGTCTATGCCCAGATCCAGAAGGGCTATCAAACCGGCGGCTTCCCGCCGCGCCCGTTCGGCGGGCCGGCGCAATTTGTCAGCTTCAATGAAGAGACGGCCATCAATTACGAAACCGGCCTCAAAGGGGCGGCGTTCAACCGGCGCATCCAGGGTTCGCTCTCGCTGTTCTGGACCAATTTCCGCGATCTGCAATTGCCCTTCTCCGATACCACGGCCGGGGGCGGCTTTGTGACGGTGGTGGCCAATGCCGGGCGCTCGCGCTCACGCGGGGTGGAACTCGATACGCTGATCGAAGTGATCGATGGGCTGACGCTGAACACCACCTTGGGCTATCTCGATTCGGAAATCACCCGCGTGGAGCCGGGCACGATCGGCGTGCGCGTCGGCGACAGCCCGGCCTTGACGCCGCGCCTGACGGCCTCGGTCACGCCGCGCTATGAAGCCGAATTGGCCAATGGCGGGGCGTTGAGCTTCAGCGTCAACTGGTCCTATCGCGGCGGGCAATTTGGCCAATCGATCAACACGCCGGGGGAATTCATCCGCTCGCGCGATTTGGTGGGCTTCAATATCAGCTACAAAAGCCCCAAAGGCGATTGGACAGCCGGCATTTATGGCGAGAATGTTGCCAACGCCGTTTATGATCAGGGCCGCCTGCAACAAACCGGCTTTGTCGGCATCCTGCGCAGCAATGATCGCAGCGAGTTTGGCGTGCGCCTGTCCAAAAAGCTGGGCAGCCTGTCGCCATAAGGCTGGCAATGTTATGGGGGGTTCGGGGCCGCCGCCCCGGACCCCTTTTCATTTGAGGCCTGCGCCATGACGCCGAACATTTCCTTGCTGGATCGCCACAAAAGCGTGCTGCCGCGCTGGATGGCCTTGTATTATGACGAGCCGATCGAGCTGGCGCGCGGCGAAGGCCGCAATGTCTGGGATGGCGAGGGCCGACAATATCTCGATTTCTTCGGCGGCATCCTCACCACCATGACCGGCTATGGCGTGCCCGAAGTGATCGAGGCCATCCGCGATCAGGCCGGCAAGATGCTGCATAGCTCCACGCTGTATCTGATCCCCTCCCAGATCGAATTGGCCGAAAAGCTGGCGGAGCGCTCGGGCATTCCTGGGGCAAAGGTGTTTTTCACCAATTCGGGCAGCGAGGCCAATGATGCGGCGCTGATGCTGGCCACCTGCTATCGGCGCTCCAACCAGGTTTTGGCCATGCGCCATTCCTATCATGGGCGCTCTTTCGCCACCGTGCCGGTGACCGGCAATGCCAGCTGGGCCACCACCCAATTATCGCCCTTTCGCACGCATTATGTGCACGGCTCTTACCGCTATCGCAGCCCGTTCCGGCATCTCGATGATGCGGGCTATGTGCGGGCCTGCGTCGATGATCTCGTCAATCTGCTGGATACGGCGGTGGCCGGCGATCTCGCTTGCATGATCGCCGAGCCGATCTTGGGCGTTGGCGGTTTCGCCCACGGGCCAGATGGCCTGCTGGGGGCCATGCAAGGCGAATTGGCCAAGCGCGGGGCGCTGTTCATTTCCGATGAGGTGCAAACCGGCTGGGGCCGCACCGGAGAGCATTTCTGGGGCTATCAGGCCCATGGCTTCACCCCGGATCTGATCACCTTCGCCAAGGGGCTCGGCAATGGCCTGGCTTTGGGCGGGGTGATCGGGCGCGCCGAAATCATCGATTGCTTCACGGCCAGTTCCATTTCCACTTTTGGCGGCAATCCCTTGGCCATGCGCGGGGCTTTGGCCAATCTGGCCTATCTCGAAGCGCAGGATTTGCAGGGCAATGCCCGGGCCATGGGGGCATTGCTGCGCGCCGGCCTGGCCGACATGCAAAGCGCCAATCCCTCGATCGGCGATGTGCGCGGCAAGGGGCTGATGATCGGCATCGAGCTAATCCAGCCCCAGAACGGCCAGCCCCACAAGGCGCGCGCCCGCGCCGTGCTGGAGGCCGCCAAGGCGCGCGGCCTGCTGATCGGCATGGGCGGTGCCTATGGCAATTGCATCCGCCTTGCCCCGCCTTTGTCGGTGACTGGGCCCGAATGCCGCGAGGCATTGGCCATTTTGCAGGCCTGCTTCGCCCTCAATGCCTGATGCGCATGTGTGCCGGCTTTGCTAAGCTGGCCGCGTCTGTTGAGGTGCGATTGCCATGAGCCAAGCCATCTATCCCGTGCCAGAAAGCTGGCGCGCCCGGGCCCGCATCAATCGCGAAACCTATGCCGCAAAATATGCCCATTCCCTCGCCGATCCCGATGGCTTTTGGCGCGAAGAAGCCCAACGCCTCGATTGGATCGGCCCCTTCACCAAGGTGAAAAACACCTCCTTCCGCGAGGAA
>CAZAGL010000262.1:0-3528 GCA_964484435.1 uncultured Caulobacteraceae bacterium | reverse complement strand
AGATCACCGGCGGCGCCTCCCTGATGGCCAACTCGGCGCTGGCCAAGGCCGGCGTGCCGGTAACGGTGATGACCGCCCCGATCATCCCGGCTTTGAACGATCACGAAATCGAAAACCTGCTGGAGGCTGGGGCTAAGGCCGGGGCTTCGAGCGCCGCCTATGTGCTGCTGCGCCTGCCGCTGGAAATCCACGCTTTGTTCGTGGAATGGCTGGAACAGCATTATCCCGATCGCGCCGCCAGGGTAATGAGCCTCGTGCGCCAAACACGCGGCGGGAAGGCTTATGATTCCCGATGGAAAATCCGCCACAGCGGCGAGGGGCCGATCGCCGAGATGATCGGCCAGCGCTTTCGCGCCGCGCGCCAGCGCTTTGGGCTTGATCAACCCGGAATGGCTCTGGATTGCCGCCAGTTCCAGCGCCCGGTTTTGCCTGGCGGGCAATTGCCCCTTTTGTGAGGTCCAGATTAGAACTTTACAAGAACAAAAGCCCGCGCTAATTTGAGAACAACATGGCAACATCGTGTGCGGGAGCCAACAGCATGGAAGCGATTTTTCGGGGCCAAAGCGGGCAATTGCACCGTTTCATCGCCTTGCGGCCCGATGCGATCTTTCCGGCCCAGGCCGGCGTTTATGCCTTTGCGCGCCCGGCCGGCGATGGGCGCGGCTGGTTGCCGGTGTTTTTGTCGCGCACGGCCAATCTCCAGCGCCGGCTCGCAGGGCATGAGCGCTGGCAGGATGCGCAAATGCTGGGGGCCACCCATGTCCTGGTGCATATGCCGGTAGCGCGCGATGCGCGCGAAGCCGTGGAGGCCGATTTGCTGGGCGCGCTGCGGCCCGTTTTGAACGGCCCGTTCGATGCCTGCGCGGCCGTGCACGCGCTCAATCCGCGCCCGCTACGCGCAGCGGCCTAAGGACACGGCAAGAAGCGCGATTGGCCCGCGCGGATGGTGCTAAAAGTCGACATTCGCCGCGAAGCGGATGCTGCGGCCGGGGCGCGGCAGCAGATCTTTGACAAAGGAGGTATGCACGCGCACATCTTCATCCGTAAGATTGCGTGCATCGATCAAGAGATTGAGCGGGCCATTTTTAATCGGCTTGAAGGTCAGGCGCGCGTTGAACAGATTGAAGCCGGGCGTGGGGCTTTCGAAATTGGCCGCGCGATTTTGCCGGCTGGCGCGCTCCCATTCCAAGCGCAGCTTGAGCGGGCCGGCTGTGCCATCCCAGCCCACTTGCGTGGACATGGGCGGAATGCGTGGCAACGCATCGGTGCCCGCTTGGAAATTGGCCCGCACCAGATCGATGGAGGCATCCACGGAGAGTTTCACTTCGCCCGTATTGATCAATTCGGCCTTGCCGGAAATCTCGCCCCCCACAAACCGTGCATCGCGCTGGGTATAGACAAACACCGGCAGGCCATCTTCCTCCTCGCCATTGGCGGCGAGGGCCACGAAGCCGTCAAATCCATGCGTGTAACCATTCGCTTCCAGGGTGAAGCGGCCTTTCCGCAGGCGGGCGCCGCCCTCGATGGCCAGGCCGCGCTCTTGCGTCAGCCCAGGATCGCCGCGCTCAAAGCTGGCGGTCGCCAAATGGGGGCCTTCGGAGAACAGCTCGGTTTGGGTTGGCGCGCGCTGGCTGCGGGTGATGTTCAGGCTCAAGAACAGCGCCTCGCTGGCCTGAAAGCCGGCCCCAAGCGAGAGATTGTACAGGCTGAAATCGCGTTCTCCGGCAATGGCATTGCGCACACGCACATTGCCATAGCGAAAGCCCCCTTCAATGCTCAACGGGCCGCGCGCATAGCGTTCGATCAAAAAGCCGGCAAAATCGCGCGTTTGGCTTGGCGTGATGAAAGCCTCCGCGCCCTCGGCGGCAAAATCGGTGCTCAGCGCCTCAAAACCCGCGAGGCCGCGCAGGCCAAAGATCGATTTGTGCGACGCCTCGAAGCGCGCATTGACGCCCCGATTGGTGAATCGCGTGCCCGGCTCGCCGCTGGGCTCGAATTCCGTATGCCCGTAATTCACCACGGCCAGGGATGCGCGCAGCTCGGAAAACGGCCCGACATCGCGCAGGCCCGCTTTGCCTTCATAGCGATTGCTGGCCAAATCGATGAACGGCCCGGGGAAAAGCGCGGCCTCGCCCCCGCTTTCCTCCGCGAGCCCGGGTGCTTCGGGAATGCCATAGGCGCTGGTCACCCGCTTGAACGACAAGCCCGCGAACCCGGACTGGCCCCATACCTTGCCCACCAGCGCGAGCCCAAAATTATAGCTGGCGGCGGAAGACTGGGTGTTGGGTGCGCGCGATTGCGCAAAATCGGGCGGCGGCGCGCCATTCGCGGCCGCCTCGGCGAGAAGCCGCGCACGCAAGGGCTCAGAAAAGGCAAAGCCCGGGATGGCGTAATCCTCCGAGGCGCGCCGAAAACCCTGCGCGTTCACCACCAAGGGGCCGATCGCCGCCTCGATATGGCCGGCCCCCTCGCTGGCCCGCAGGCCCAGGGCATAGGCCCCATAGGCGTGGCCAGACAGGGCCTTTTCCGGCAGCGCCTCGGCGATGACCCCATCCACGACATTGACCACCCCGCCGATCGCGTTGCCGCCATAGGCCAGCGATACCGGCCCGCGCAGGATCTCGATCCGCTCCGCTTCCAAGCCTTCGGAGGACACGGCGTGATCGGGGCTGACCGTCGAGGCATCGATCTGCGCCAGATCGTTGGTGAGCACGCGCACGCGATCTTCGCCCAGCCCGCGGATGATCGGCCGGCTGGCCCCCGCCCCGAAGGCCGAAGAACTCACCCCCGGCGTGCCATCCAAGGTATCGCCAAGGCCTTGGCCCAATTGCTCGATCACGTCCGCGCGTTCCAAAACCGCGGCGCCCTGCAAGATTTGCTCCCGCGCAGGGGCCAATCGGGCTGCGCGCACGATGATTTCCTCGGAGGCATTGGCGGCGTCTTGCGCCCATGCCAGGCCCGGCACGACGCACGGGGCGAGGCCGGCAAACACCCAAAAAATCCGCGACCGCAAATGTGCACGCATCCTCAAATCCCACATCGGCTTCGAATTGGTACTTTATAACATAACGAAGCGTCAAGGCTTTCCACCCCGTTGGCGAAATGCCATATTGATCTCATGGATGAACTCACCCACCCCGCGCTCACGCACGCGCTGGAGCACGCGCTGGCCCAATGCGCCAAGGTCGGTGAGAGCCTCACGCCCTTGCGCCGGCGCGTTCTGGAATTGCTGCTGGCGCGCAGCGGCCCGGCCAAGGCCTATGATTTGCTGGATGATCTGAAGCTGAAGCAGGTCAATGCCAAGCCGCCGACGATCTACCGGGCGCTGGAATTCCTGGTGCGCCTGGGCCTGGCGCACCGGATCGAAAGCCTCAATGCCTTCATCGCCTGCGATATGGGCTCTTGCGATCGCTCCACCGTGTTCTTGATCTGCGAGCAATGCGGCGCGGCCGTCGAGGTCGATGCCGGCCATGCGCTGGTGGATCTGCGCGAGGCGGCCGGGCGGGCCGGCTTTGCGCTGAAGCGCAC
>CAZAGL010000261.1:0-3534 GCA_964484435.1 uncultured Caulobacteraceae bacterium | reverse complement strand
CGGCTCGAATACGCGCCCGGGGCAGAAGAATCCGTCACCTTCAAGCTGCCGCGCGTGCTGTCCTGATATGACGAAGGCCGATTTGCCGCCGATCGACGGCGTGGTGATCTGGACGGACGGGGCCTGCTCCGGCAATCCCGGGCCCGGCGGCTGGGGGGCCATCCTCATGGCCACCGGCGCGCAGCGCGAAATCAGCGGCGCACAGGCCCAAACCACCAATAACCGCATGGAATTGATGGCCGCCATCGAGGGGCTGAACGCCCTCAAGCGCGCCAGCAAGGTGCGCCTGTTCACCGATTCCAAATACGTGATGGACGGGGCCACCAAATGGATCCACGGCTGGAAGAAAAACGGCTGGAAAACCGCCGATAGAAAGCCCGTGAAAAATGAGGATTTATGGCGCGCCCTCGATCACGCCGCGCAGCGCCACCAGATCAGCTGGAATTGGGTCAAAGGCCATTCCGGCGATGTCATGAACGATCGTGCCGATGAACTGGCGCGCCAGGCCATCAAGGCGCTGTTGGCACCGGGCGCACAATCAGCGTCGCCCCCTCCACGCTAAGCACTTCGACGCGATCGCCGTTTTGCACGCTGTGCGTGCTTTGCCCTTCCCAGACGCTGTCCCCCAGCCGCAGCCGCCCCTTGCCGTTGACGAAATCGCCATCGGCCAGCGCCAGCGCCCCGCGCAAATGCGCGCTTTTGTCATTGAGCACCGCACCCGCTTCGCGCCGCCCTGGCCAGCGCCCGCGCACATGGCGCCCGATGGTGAAGGCCGAAATGATCGTGATCAGCCCGAACACGGCCAATTGCCCCGGCCAGGCCAGCGGCAAAACCAGCATGATGAGGCCGACCAGCCAGGCCGCAGCCGCCGCCCAAAGCAAATAACTGGTTCCGGTCACCAATTCGGCAATGAGCAGCATGAGGCCCAGAACCAGCCAATGCCAGGCCGCAATGCCTTCCAGCGCGCTGGCCAGGCTGTCCATGTCAATCCGCTTTCCAGGGCGATGGGGGGGGATTGGCCTGCGCTGCCTGCGCCGGCGCGCCTGGCGCTTCGCGCGTGGCCTGGGTCAAGGCTTTCAGCCCCTCGACCAGGCCGGCCATGCCGGCCAGATCAGCGGGGATGATCACGGTGCGCTGCTGCGGGCTCGAAGCCAGTTTTTCAAAAGCATCGACATAACGCTGGCCCAGAAAATAATGCACGGCATTGACGCTGCCCTGGGCGATTGCGTTCGAAACCACCTCGACGGCTTTGGCTTCGGCCTCGGCCTGGCGCTCACGCGCTTCGGCATCGCGGAAGGCGGCTTCGCGCCGCCCCTCGGCCTGCAAAATCGCCGATTGCTTGGCCCCTTCGGCGCGCAGCACCGCCGATTGGCGTTCCCCCTCCGCTTCGAGGATCAAGGCGCGGCGCTCGCGCTCGGCCTTCATCTGGCGGGCCATGGATTGGGTGATGTCGGCGGGCGGGGTGAGATCCTTGATTTCGATGCGCGTCACCTTCAGGCCCCAGGGGCTGGTGGCCGCATCGATCACATGCAGCAGGCGCGCATTGATCGAATCGCGCTGCGACAGCACTTCATCAAGCTCGAGGGAGCCGACCACGGTGCGCAAATTGGTTTGCGCCAAGTTCACCAAAGCCAAAGTGGGGTTTTCCACCTCATAGGCCGCGCGCGCCGCATCCATCACCTGGATGAACACCACCGCATCGCACGAAACGATGGCGTTATCCTTGGTGATCACCTCTTGGCGCGGCACATCCAGCACGGTTTCCATCATGCTGAGGCGCCGGCCGATCCGCTCATAGAAGGGGATGAGAAAGGCAATGCCGGGGCGCAATGTGCGCGTATAGCGCCCGAACTGCTCGACGGTGAATTGGCGCCCCTGCGGCACCACCTTCACCGCACTGGCCAGCAAAACCAAAGAAAACACCGCGAACACGAAAAACAGAATTTCAGCGCCCATGGGCATCCTCTGGCTTAATCTTTTGAGATTATAGCCTATTTCAACTGGGCAAGCAAATATTCGGCGCTGGAGACCCGATATTCGCCGCCCTCTTCCACGTTCAATTGCTCCACTTTGCCATCGCGCACCAGCATGGCATAGCGCTTGGAGCGCAGCCCCATGCCGAATTTCGCGCCATCCATTTCCAGGCCCAGAGCTTTTGCGAACGCGCCATTGCCATCACTGAGCATCAGGATTTTGTCGGAAACCCCCTGATCCTTGGCCCAGGCGGCCAGAACAAACGGATCATTGACGCTGGTGCAGGCAATCGCATCCACGCCGGCGGTGTTCAGCGCGGCCTCATGGGCCTTGAAGCTGGGCAAATGCTTGGCCGAGCAGGTGGGCGTGAAGGCACCGGGCACGGCAAACAGCGCCACCGTCTTGCCGGCGAACACTTCGGCGCTGGTCATGGGCTTTGGCCCATCGCCAGTCGCCAGCATGAAGGTGACTTCGGGCAGCTTGTCGCCAATGGCAATCATGATCGAATCCTCAAAAAATAAAATCGCAGGGCCCTGATACACGCTGCGCGCCGGCAATGCCATAGAATCGCCGCTTGCCCCAGCCCATCCAGCCCTTACGATACAAACCGAACCAGGAGCCTGGCATGCATCTTTCCCTTGCCGGAAAATTTTTGATCGCCATGCCGGGGATCAGCGATCCGCGTTTTGAGCGCGCGGTGATCCTGATTTGCACCCATTCGCCGCAGCAGGCCATGGGCCTCGTTGTCAACAAGCCGCGCGAGGAATTGCATCTTTCCGATGTGCTGGAGCATCTGGGCATCCCCCTTGCGCCCCCTTTGGGCACGCAGGCCGTGCTGGATGGCGGGCCGGTCAAGCCCGATCGGGGCTATGTGCTGCATTCGGAGGATTTCGAGATCGAAAGCTCCACCTTGCCGGTGGCCCCCGGTGTGCGCTTGACCATGACGCGCGAGGTGCTGGAGGCTTTGGGCTCGCAAACGCCGCCCGCCGAATTCGTGCTGGCCTTGGGCTATGCCGGCTGGGATGGCGGCCAGTTGGAGCAGGAATTGCTGGCCAATGTGTGGCTGGTGGCCGATGCGGAAAAAGATGTGGTTTTCCATCAAGCGCTGGAGGATCGCTGGGCCCACGCGATCCGCGGATTGGGCCTCGATCCCAGCCAGCTCAGCGGCGAGGTGGGCAGAGCCTGACGCCAGGGGGCGCAGCCCGTCGACCCTTCCGTCCTCCTGGGTCGGCCCATCGGGCCGAGCCAAGATTGGGGCGGCGGCGCCCCCGCCGCCGGCTTGCGCAAACTGGTCATCCTCGCCAACGCCCTGCTCAGGAAAGGTCGCTGTTGGATGCCGAAACCGGCTTGATCAGAACGGATACTCCAGGATGGCGGTTGCGAAGCGCCGCCGCCCCAGAGACGATCTCACCGGGGATGGCGCAAAACCTATCCGCCCGGCAAAACAGCGCTTCCATAATGGGCCCATGTCCTGGATGCGCCGTTTCGCCGAGATTTTGGAAAGGTCCGAGAGCCGTTTGGCCGCGGCGCGCGGCTGGTTGGCGCAGATCTGGGCGCTGA
>CAZAGL010000260.1:0-3547 GCA_964484435.1 uncultured Caulobacteraceae bacterium | reverse complement strand
GGGTCTATGACGGGGAAAGCCTCAAGGAGGTCGATCCCAAGGCCCGCACCATGCAGGAATACAAGGATGCCGCCGGCGTCGATGAAGGCATGGACGGCATTTCCACGCGCTTTGCCTTCAAGGTGCTATCGGCCACCTTCAATCACGATACCCATGAAGTGGCCGCCGATCCGGTGCATTTGATGTATGTGCTGGAGCAGGCCATCCGGCGCGAGCAATTCCCGCAGGAAACGGAGGCCCGTTATCTGGAATTCATCAAAGGGGAATTGGCACCGCGCTATGCCGAATTCATCGGCCATGAGATCCAGAAGGCCTATCTCGAAAGCTATCACGATTACGGACAGAACCTGTTCGATCGCTATGTCGATTATGCCGATGCCTGGATCGAGGATCAGGATTTCAAGGATCCCGATACCGGCCAATTGATGAATCGCGAATTGCTCAATCAGGAATTGTCGAAGATCGAAAAGCCGGCGGGCATCGCCAATCCGAAGGATTTCCGCAACGAAGTGGTGAAGTTCACGCTGCGCGCCCGCGCGCATCATGGCGGCAACAATCCTTCCTGGACATCCTATGAAAAAATCCGCGAGGTGATTGAGCGGCGGATGTTCTCCCAGGTTGAAGATCTGCTGCCCGTCATTTCTTTCGGCTCCAAGAAAGATAGCGATTCCGAAAAGAAGCACGAAGAATTCGTGCAGCGCATGGTGGGCCGCGGCTATACCGAGCGCCAGGTTCGCCGTTTGGTGGAATGGTATATGCGTGTCAAACAGGCGAGCTGATCAAGGCCAAGCCGATGCATATCGTGGACAGGCGTCTCAATCCGGGCGGTAAAAATCTCTCCAACCGCCAGCGCTTCATCACGCGCGCGCGCGCGATGGTGCGTCAGGCCGTGCGCGAGGCCTCGGCTGGGCGCAGCATCAAGGACGTCGGCCAGAGCGGGGAAATCACCATCCCCGCCGATGGCGTGCGCGAGCCGACTTTGCGCCGTTCCTCGGAAGGGGGCGTGCGCGATCACCTCTTGCCGGGCAATAAGGGCTATGTGCGCGGCGATCGGATCCGGCGCCCGCCCAGCGGGGCGGGGGATGAAAGCGAAGCGAGCGACGACGGTGAAGGCGAGGATGCCTTCCGCTTTGCGCTCTCGGCCGAGGAGTTTCTTGAGCTTTTCCTCGAAGATCTCGAATTGCCGGATCTGGCCAAGCGTCAGGTTGTGGGAGAAGCGGCGCTGCAATGGCGCCGAGCCGGCTATTCCACCAGCGGCTCGCCATCGGCGATCAGCGTGCCGCGCACCATGCGCAATTCGCTGTCACGGCGCATCGCGCTTCGCCGTCCGCGCCCCGAGGAATTGGAGGAATTGCAGGCCGAGATCGCCGCTTTGGAGGCCAAAGGCGGGCAAGATCCCGCTTTGGCCCCGCTGCGTGAGCGCCTGGCGCTGCTGCAGCGGCGCATCAAGCGCATTCCCTTCATCGATTCCATCGATTTGCGTTATCGCCGGCTGGAATCCTCTCCAAGGCCCATCGCGCGCGCCGTGATGTTCTGCCTGATGGATGTTTCCGGCTCGATGGATGAGCATCTGAAGGATCTGGCCAAGCGCTTTTATACCCTGCTGTATTTGTTCCTGCGGCGGCGCTATACCCATCTGGAAGTGGTGTTCATCCGCCATACGCATGTCGCCGAGGAGGTGGACGAGGACACCTTCTTCTACAGCCGCGAAACGGGCGGCACGGTGGTGTCTTCGGCTTTGGATCTCATGGCCAAGGTCGTCCAGGAGCGCTTTTCGCCCGAAAGCTGGAACATCTATGCCGCGCAGGCCTCGGATGGGGATAACATCTCGATCGACAATCCGCGCGCGGCGCGCCTGCTGACCGATGAGATTTTGCCGATTTGCCAGTATTTCGCCTATGTCGAAGTCGGGCCTGAGGGCAATTCCAGCTCCGGTTCCGGCAATGGCGGCTCGTCCTTGTGGCGCACCTATGCTTTGCTGCAATCGCCCGATTTGCCCATGGCCATGCGCCGGGTGCGCCATCGGCGCGATATTTATCCGGTGTTCCGTGATTTGTTCACGCGCACCAAGGCAGAAGGAAATGGCTGATGGCCGCCAAGACCCAGCCATTATTTGACAGCCCCGATTGGAATTTCGAATCGATTCAGCGCATCTACGCGGCCGTGGAAACAATCGCCATCGGTGAAATGGGCCTGGATATTTACCCGAACCAGATCGAGGTGATCACCGCCGAGCAGATGCTGGATGCCTATGCCTCGACCGGCATGCCGCTGTTTTACAAGCATTGGTCTTTTGGCAAACACTTCGCCGAGAACGAAATTCTCTATCGCAAAGGCCTGCAGGGGCTGGCCTATGAGATCGTCATCAATTCCAATCCGTGCATTTCCTATATCATGGAAGAAAACACCGCGACCATGCAGGCGCTGGTGATTTCCCATGCCGCCTTCGGCCACAATCATTTTTTCAAGAACAATTACACCTTCAAGCAATGGACCGATGCCAGCGGCATCCTGGATTATCTGGAATTTGCCAAGCGCTTCATCGCCGAATGCGAGGATCGGCATGGGGCGGCGGCCGTCGAGCGGATCATCGATGCGGCGCACGCTTTGCAGGGGCAGGGCATCCACCGTTTTCCGCGCAAGCGCATCCCCGATCTGCGCAGCGAGGCCCTGCGCGAAGAAGAGCGTCGCCTGCACGGCGAGGCGATTTTCAACGATTTATGGCGCACCGTGCCCGTGAAAAAGAAAAAGAAAAGCGGCGATCAAAGCGAAGAGGATCGCCGGCGGACCTTGCTGGGCCTGCCGGAAGAGAATGTGCTGTATCTGCTGGAAAAAACCTCGCCGCGCCTGCAATCCTGGCAGCGCGAGATTTTGCGCATCGTGCGCCATATCGCCCAATATTTTTACCCGCAGCGCCAAACCAAATTGATGAATGAGGGCTGCGCTTCTTACGTGCATTACAAAATCATGACGCGCCTGCATGAGCAGGGGCTCATCCAGGATGGCGCGTATCTCGAATTTCTGCACAGCCACACCAATGTGGTGACGCAGCCCAAGTTTGACGACAAGCGCTATAGCGGCATCAATCCCTATGCATTGGGCTTTGCTATGATGCGCGACATCGAGCGCATCGTCACCGAGCCGACCCAGGAAGATCGCGATTGGATGCCCGATATCGCCGGGCGCGGCGATCCTTACGCGGTGCTTCGCGATGTATGGGCCAATTATCGCGATGAAAGCTTCATCTCCCAATTCCTTTCGCCGCATTTGATCCGCAGCTTCGGCTTTTTCCATGTGCATGATGATGCCGATGAGGCGGCCATGCGCGTGGAGGCCATCCACGACGAGCAGGGCTATCGCCAGATCCGCCGCATGCTGGCGCGCCAATATGACGTGGCCTGGCGTGATCCCGATATCCAGGTGGTGGATGTCGATCTGGCCGGGGATCGCCGCCTCGTGCTGCACCATCGGGTGATCGACGGCGTGCTGCTGGAGCCGGACGACGCCGAGCGCGTGCTCCAGCATCTGGCCAATCTTTGGGGCTATG
>CAZAGL010000259.1:0-3561 GCA_964484435.1 uncultured Caulobacteraceae bacterium | reverse complement strand
GTCAATGCCGATGAATCCGAGCCCGGCACCTGCAAAGATCGCGATATTATGCGCCACGATCCGCATTTGCTGATCGAGGGCTGCTTGCTGGCTTCTTTTTCCATGCGGGCCCATGCCTGCTATATTTACCTGCGCGGTGAATATGTGCGGGAGCGCGAAGTTCTGGAGGCGGCCGTCAAGGAGGCCTATGAGGCCAAGCTGATCGGCAAGGATAACATCCACGGCTGGGATTTCGATTGCTATATCCACCATGGGGCCGGGGCCTATATTTGCGGCGAGGAAACGGCTTTGCTGGAAAGCCTGGAGGGCAAGAAGGGCCAGCCGCGCCTGAAGCCGCCTTTCCCGGCCAATGTCGGGCTATATGGCTGCCCCACCACGGTCAATAATGTGGAATCCATCGCCGTCGCCCCCACGATTTTGCGCCGCGGGGCCAAATGGTTTGCCGCTATCGGCCGGGCCAACAATACCGGCACCAAGGTGTTTTGCATTTCCGGCCATGTGAACCGGCCTTGCAATGTCGAAGAGGCCATGTCCATCCCGCTGAAAACGCTGCTGGAAGAGCATGCCGGCGGCGTGCGCGGCGGCTGGGGCAATCTCAAGGCCGTTATCCCGGGCGGCTCTTCCGTGCCGATGATCACGGCCGAGCAGTGCGAGACGGTGTTGATGGATTTCGACGCCCTCAAAGAGCTGAAATCGGGCCTAGGCACGGCCGCCGTCATCGCCATGGATCAAAGCACGGATGTGGTGCGCGCCATCGCCCGCATCGCGTATTTCTACAAGCACGAAAGCTGCGGCCAGTGCACGCCCTGCCGCGAGGGCACCGGCTGGATGTGGCGCGTGCTGGAGCGCATGGCCCGCGGCGAGGCCGACATGCGCGAGATCGATCTGCTGCTGGACGTGGCTAGCCAAGTCGAGGGGCACACGATTTGCGCGCTGGGCGATGCCGCCGCCTGGCCGATCCAGGGCCTTATCCGCCATTTCCGCCACGAAATCGAGGCCAGGATCGAGCGCTATCGCAGCGCCAAAGGCATCCACCATTTGGGGGCCATCGCCGCCCAATAGCGCCCGGCGGGATCAGGCGGGCGGCTTGGTCGATGCAGATTGGGCCGCGATGAAGGCGTTGATATCGGCCAGCACCGGGGCGCGCTTGCGCAGCGGCTTGGAAAGCGCCAGCACCAAATCGGGATGATCGGCACCGGGATAAATTTTGACCTCGGCGCGCCCCCCGATGGCGTTCAGTTTTTCCCCCAACGAGGTGGCATTGCGGATGCGCACCACTTTATCCTCTTGGCCATGCAGCAGCAGCATGGGCGGCGCATCGGCACGCACGAAGGTGATCGGCTGGGTCTGGGCCGGATCTGGGGCCTGGCCGAAGGCGTTTTGCGCTGCCCCCGGATCGAAGGGATAGAAATCATAGGGCCCAGCCAGGCCGATCACCCCGCGGATATGGGCTGGATCGCCCCCGGCCGCGCGCAGATAGCGCGTATCCAGAGCGATCATGGCGCCATTATAGGCCCCGGCCGAATGGCCGATCAGAAAGATGCGGCTTGGATCGCCGCCAAGGCGCGCGGCATTGGCCTGCGCCCAGGCGATGGCCGCCGCGCAATCTTCCAAAAACGCCGGGAAATGCACCTGCGGAACCAGCCGGTAATCTGGAACAACAGTGAGATAGCCTTGCGCGGCCAGCGCCCGGCCGGCGAAGGAATAATCCTGGCGCCGCCCATTATTCCAGCCGCCGCCATAGATGAACACCACCACCGGCGCAGAGCCCGTGCGCGGCCCCGCAGGATAGACATCCAGCTTTTGGCGGGCATCTTTGCCATAGGCGATATCGCGCTCGGCCCGGGCTTGGGCCTTATCCTTGGGCACCAGCGTGTTGAAGGTGGTCAAAGGCGAGCAGGCGGCGGTGAGAAACAGCATCAAGATGGCCATGGCATGGGGGATGGCGCGCGCGCCAGAGGGAACGTACAAAGCGCGCTGGAGGCGCGAAACATGAGCGATAAGCATTGGCTACTCTTCTATGAAGCAGATGAGGGATATGCCGAACGGCGGCCAAAGCATAGGGCCGCGCATCTGGAATTGGTGCGCGCGGCTGTGGCGCGCGGAGAATTGTTGCTGGCCGGCCCCTTGAACGCGCCCATGGATGGCTCGGTATTGCTGTTTCGCGCGCCTGAGCGCGAAACAGTCGAAGCCTTTGCGGCGGCCGATCCTTATGTCGTGCACGGCGTGGTGCAGCGCTGGCGGGTGCGCGAATGGACGACGGTGATGGGCCCCGGCGCGCTCTTTCCCGTCGAATAGCGTTTGAACTTTCCTTGCATCGAACCGACCCGACAGCTTCAGCTCTCGGCCTTATGATGCAATGGGCTGCGTTGACGAATGGGGCGATGGCGTTGCATAGCGTGCCATGCGCGCTTCCCCCCATGATCTCATCCTCATCATCGATTTCGGCAGCCAGGTTACGCAATTGATCGCGCGGCGCCTGCGCGAGATCGGCGTCTATTGCGAAATCACGCCCTTCCACAAGGCCGAGGCGCTGCTGCGCGATCTGCCGAGCCTGAAGGGTATCATCCTTTCGGGCGGGCCGGCCTCGGTGACCTCTGAGGGCAGCCCGCGCGCGCCGCAGGCCGTCTATGATTCGGGCCTGCCCATCCTGGCCATTTGTTATGGCCAGCAAACCCTCGCTGTTCAATTGGGCGGGGAGGTTGAAAGCGGCCATGGCGCGGAATTCGGCCGCGCCGAGGTTGAGATAACAAGCCCAAGCGCGCTTTTCGAAGGGGTCTGGCAGGTGGGGCAGGCCTATCGCGTGTGGATGAGCCATGGCGATCGCGTCACCCGCCTGCCGGAGGGCTTCAGCGTCAAGGCGCAATCGGCCAACGCGCCCTTCGCTTTGGCCAGCGACGAAGCGCGCCGCATCTACACCACCATGTTCCATCCTGAAGTGGTCCATACACCCGATGGGGCCGCGCTATTGGCCAATTTCGCGGTGAAGATCTGTGGGGCCCGCGCCGATTGGACCATGGCCACCTTCCGGCGCGAAGCCATTGCGCGCATCCGCGCCCAAGTGGGCACGCAGCGCGTGCTGTGCGGCCTGTCGGGCGGGGTGGATTCCAGCGTCACAGCTCTGCTGTTGCACGAAGCGATCGGGGCGCAGCTCATTTGCGTCTTTGTCGATACCGGCTTGCTGCGCGCCGGTGAAAGCCAGGAGGTGGTGCGCCTGTTTCGCGATCATTACAACATCGCCTTGGTGCATGCGCAGGCAGAGCAGCGCTTTTTGGATGCCCTGGCCGGCATCGAAGAGCCGGAAGCCAAGCGCAAAGCCATCGGGCGCACCTTTATCGAAGTCTTTGAGGCGGAAGCGGCCCGCCTGGGCGGCGCGGATTTCTTGGCCCAGGGCACGCTCTATCCCGAGGTCATCGAGAGCGTTTCGCCGATGGGCGGCCCGTCCGTGACGATCAAATCGCACCATAATGTCGGCGGCCTGCCCGAGCGGATGCGCATGGCCCTGGTCGAGCCGCTGCGCGAATTGTTCAAGGATGAAGTGCGCGCGCTGGGGCGCGAACT
>CAZAGL010000258.1:0-3576 GCA_964484435.1 uncultured Caulobacteraceae bacterium | reverse complement strand
TCTTACTGTGTCACAAAATCTGCGATTCATGTAAGGTGAGAGATTCAATCTCGTGGAGAGCGAGCATGGATCTAGGATCGGACGTTGCTGGGAGTGAATCGCGGTTCGCGGCTTTTGTCGAGCGGTTGGCGGGGACCTTGGGCCACGCCGACCGTGTCGCGCCGATGAAAGCCTACTGTACGGGGCTGATGTTGCCCGGGGACCGCAAGAGCGTCGAGCCAATGGCGGCGCGGGTGGATCCGGGGCGGGTTCGGGCTGCCCATCAATCGTTGCACCATTTCGTCGCGAAGGCCGACTGGGCCGATGCCTCGGTGATGGAGACGATGCGTGATCTGGTGCTTCCCGTGCTCACCAAGCGTGAGCCGATCCGCGCCTGGATCGTCGATGACACCGGCTTTCCCAAGAAGGGCAACCATTCGGTCGGCGTGGCCCGGCAGTACTGTGGCCAACTCGGCAAACAGGACAATTGCCAGGTCGCCGTGTCGCTGTCAGTCGCCAACGAGCAGGCGAGCCTTCCCGTGGCCTGGCGCCTCTATCTTCCCGAAGCCTGGGCCGAGGATCCGCTGCGGCGGGCGAAGGCCGGGGTTCCCGACGACATCACGTTCGAGACCAAACCCCAGATCGCCCTCGATCAGATCCGGCAGGCCAAGCAAGCCGGCATCCCGACTGGCGTGGTGTTGGCCGATGCGGGCTACGGCGTCGATACCACCTTCCGGATCGGCCTGCGGGCGATGAACCTCGACTATGTCGTCGGCGTCCAGTCGTCGGCCACTCTGTGGCCCCCTGGACAAGGGCCGTTGCCACCCAAACCCTGGAGCGGAAAAGGCCGACCACCTTCGCTCTATCGTCGCGACCGCGAGCACAAGCCGACCTCAGCCAAGGCCCTCGCCGCATCCCTGTCCGACGAGGCCTGGCAGATGGTCTCGTGGCGCGAGGGCACCAATACGACGCTCACCTCGCGGTTTGCCGCAGTTCGCGTGCGCCCGGCTCATCGCGACTATTGGCTCTCCGAGCCCCATCCCGAGGAATGGCTCCTGATCGAGCAGCCAGACGGTGAGGCCGAGCCGACGAAATACTGGCTATCGTCGCTGCCAGGCACGACGCCGGTTCCCAACCTGGTCGCGAACGCCAAGCTGCGATGGCGTATCGAGCGCGACTATCAGGACCTGAAGCAGGAACTCGGCCTCGGCCATTACGAAGGCCGAGGGTGGCGAGGATTCCACCACCACGCCACGCTCTGCATCGCCGCCTACGCCTTCCTGGTCTCAGAGAGGAGTCTGATTCCCCCCTCAGGCCCCCGGATCTCGGCGATCCTACCGGCACCTGCCGTACCCGACGATTACCGACCGCGTGGAACTCCCCATGCGGACCGAGCGGCACGTGGCTGACTCGATCGCTACCATCCGCGTCCGCCTGATCAGAGCCCTGTCCCGCCGTCTCGAACGATGTCCATGCTGCCAGAGAACCGTTCGACAGCTTATGACACAGTAAGACTAACAGGCTGAGGAAAAACCCTCTCGCCTGACGCGTCGTGTCATGATTCACTGATGTTGTCGGTGCGACGGGTGGAGCGGGCGATGCGCGGTTCTGATGAGCGATCGGGGTCTTTGTTCTCCTACGTCGATCTTGAGAGCCGGGTCCGTCGAGACCATCCGCTGCGGCCGATCCGGGAGATCGTCAACGCCGCCCTGGCCGGTCTCAGCATGGACTTCGAGACGATCTACGCCGCTGGTGTGGGCCGCCCGTCGATCCCACCGGAACGGTTGCTTCGGGCTCTGCTGCTGCAGGCGTTCTATGGCATTCGCTCTGAGCGCCAGATCATGGAGCGGCTGGACTACGACCTTCTGTTCCGCTGGTTTGTCGGGCTCGGGGTCGATGATGCGGCGTGGGATCAGACGACGTTCGGCAAGAACCGCGACCGCCTGCTTGGCGGTGACATCGCGCACAAGTTCCTCGCCGCCGTTCTGGCGCATCCAAAGGTCAAGCGGCTTTTGTCGAGCGAGCACTTCAGCGTCGATGGCACGCTGATCGAGGCGTGGGCCTCGATGAAGAGCTTCCGTCCGAAGGACGGCTCGGGCGAACCGCCGGCCTCGGGCAGGAACGGCGAGCGCGACTTTCACGGCGAGGCTCTCGCCAACGCCACCCACGAGAGCGCCACAGACCCGGACGCAAGATTGTTCCGCAAGGGGCCGGGCCGCGAGGCTCGGCTCTGTTTCATGGGCCATGCGCTGATGGAGAACCGCAACGGCCTTGTGGTCGACGCCTGCCTGACGAAGGCCGACGGTCACGCCGAGCGCATCGCTGCGCTCCACATGATCGAGCCGCGCGCCGACCGGCCGGGCCGGATCACGCTTGGCGCCGACAAGGGCTACGACGCCGAGGATTTCGTCAACGAACTGCGCGCGATGAATGTCGCCCCGCACGTCGCTGCCAAGGCCAGGCGATCGGCCGTCGATGGCCGCACCACCCGACATGCCGGCTACAAGGTCAGTCAGATCATCCGAAAACGGATCGAAGAGGTCTTTGGCTGGACCAAGTCCGCCGCGGGCGTCCGAAAGACCCGACACCGAGGGCTCGCACGCGTCGGCTGGCAGTTCACCTTCACGCTGGCCGCCTACAACCTGATCAGGCTGCCCAAGCTCCTCGCCGCGACGCCATGACAGGAAAACCCAGGCCCGAAGTCCGCCCCGGTCAAAGCCGACAGGCGTTGGGCCGCCATCCGAGCCGACCCAAACTGACTTCAACCCCGACCATCCAGCGCAAACAGCCGGTTTTTCCTCAGCCTGCTAAGCGTAAGCTCTGAAATCGTCATGTGTCGAAGCCCTCAGGGGCTTCAAATATCGTCGCTCAGACCGCTCTCGCAAAGATGGTGCCGGGACACCGCTCTGATGTCCGCTGTCAACAATTTGGGCGCACGTTGCCGCCCGCTCGGCTGAGCGGCTCATAATCCTCGCGCGTAGGTGGAGGCGGGGCCTGAAGGACGTCGGTGATCAAGCTCTGATGCGCAGGTTGGCTACCGCAGTTCCGAGTGTGCGTCCGGGGCGTTCCCTGTCTTACTGCGGGCGTCGGCCGGAGCCGGCCACAAAGCGTCTGACGGGAGTTCCCCTGCCGTGGCCCCGCCCCCGCCTGCGCGCGAGCTATGGACTCGTCGTCATTGCTGGCGACGAGGGGTTTAGGTCGATCGGGCATCCCGTCCGACACACCACATGAAGCCGACCAGTTCGCGGGCAATGGCCGTGCACACGACGGTCGTCTTCTTGCCCCTAGCGCTGAGGGCCCGGTAGCGTGCCGTCAGCCGAGTCTGCGCCTTCCAGGCGATCTCGCGCACCCTGGGCGAGGTCTGCTCCATCTTGTAGAGCTTCTTCGCTCCGACCCGAGGCGGTAGGTCCAGGCACTTTCGCCGAGCATATGCCGCACCCGCCCGTTGCCGGCCTTGGTGATCCCACCCCGCTTGACCGTGTCGCCCGTTGAGCGTTCGCTTGGCACGAGGCCGAGATAGCCCATTAGCTGGCGTGGGCTCTCAAAACGATTCAAGTCGCCGATTTCGGTGACGAAGGTCACGGCCACGATCAGATC
>CAZAGL010000257.1:0-3592 GCA_964484435.1 uncultured Caulobacteraceae bacterium | reverse complement strand
GCCTGGTCGCCTCGCCGTTCAAATCGGCCTATGTGGCCGCCAAGCACGGCATTTTGGGCTTCAGTAAAACCATGGCGCTGGAAGGGGCCGAATTCGGCATCACCAGCAATTGCATCTGCCCCGGCTATGTGCGCACGCCGCTGGTGGAAAAGCAGATCCCCGATACGGCCAAGGCGCGCGGCATGACGGAAGAGCAAGTCATCCGCGACGTGCTGCTGCACGCCCAACCGACGAAGAAATTCGTGACGGTCGAGGAAGTGGCCTCCCTCACCGCCTATCTTTGCTCGGATCTGGCCGCGTCGATCACCGGAACGGCGCTTTCCATCGATGGCGGCTGGACGGCCGCCTGAGGGCTAAGCGGCTTTGGGTGCAATCCTCTTGTAAAAGGGGATCATGCTCGACGCCCGTGCCAGAACCTGCCAGTTTCTCCCTTTGCACGGAGAATTTCCATGGCCGAAGCCAATAAGGGCTCGCTTTCTTCCGCCGAGGATCTGAAGGGCGATTTTACGGCGCTGCGCGGCGATTTGGAGCGTCTGGCGCGCGATATCGCGGCCTTGGCAGCCCAGGGGCGCGAAGCGGCCTTGCGCAGTGGTGCCGAGGCGTTTTCCGCCGTGCGCGAGCAGGCCGGCGAGCTTTCAGATGATCTCAGCCAGCGCGTGCGCGATAACCCCATCACCTCCTGCGCGGTGGCGGCTGGCATCGGCATCGCGCTGGGCCTGCTAATCGGATCGCGACGCTAAACAGATGGTTTCCCAGCTCATTGCCCGCACCGCCATGGGCCTGGTGGCGGCCTTCCTGGCCGCCATGGGCTGCGTGCTGGTTGGGATTGGCGGCTATCTTTATCTTGCGAAATGGATCGGCCCGGGCCCCGCGGCTTTGGCCATGGGGGTGGGCCTTCTGCTCATGGCCATGATCTTGGCCGTGATCAACCGCGCCAGAATCGGCCAAACTTCAGAGAAATCAGCGCTGGCCAATCCCTTGGCCGGGCTATCCTTAGTGCAGGGCATTTGGAAAGAGCGTCCCTGGCTGTGCCTGGGCCTCTTTGGCCTATTCGGCCTGTTGCTGGCGCGCCGCCCCAAAACCCTCACCGATCTGGCCGCGCTGGCCGCGCAATTGCTGGCCCCGGCACCGCCCAAGCCCTGATCAGCCTGGCGGCGCGGCACGCGGCTTGGCCCTTCGTGTCGGGGGGGCCTCCAGCGGATTGTCCGGCCAGGGATGACGCGGATAGCGCCCGCGCAGATCGGCACGGACTTGGGCGTAAGAGCCCTTCCAGAAGCCCGGCAAATCCTCGGTAATCTGCACGGGGCGCTGGGCCGGAGATAACAGCCGCAGAACCAGGCGCACGCGCCCGGCCGCGATGCTTGGGTGCACGGCCAGGCCGAACAGCTCCTGGATGCGGATCTCCACGCTTGGCCCCCCTTGCGCAAGATAATCAATGGCCACGCTGCCACCAGCCGGGCTCTCAAAGCGCGCGGGGGCAAGGTGATCCAGCGCACGCTGCTGGCCCCAATCTAGCATGGCGCGCAAGGCCGCCTCGAAGGCCGCATCGACATCGTGGCCGCTCTGGAAGGCCTGCGCCAAATCGGGGCTGAGCCAAACCTCCAGATCCTGCAACAAAGCCGCCTCGCTCCAATCTGGCCAGGATGTCGCGGGCTCCAGCCGCCGGAGCAGCGCCATTCGGGCCCGCAGCTGGCTAAGCCGGGGGCTGTTGGGCAAACAGGATAGGCCATGCGTGCGAACGCCCGCGCGCCAAGCCTGCGCCAATTCTTCTCCGCGCGCAGCCTCGATGGGCGATTGCAAAAGCGTGATGGCCCCCAAAGTACGCGCACGCTGGCCCCGCACCCGGCCCGATTCCGCATCAAAGGCCATGGAATCGTGATGGCGCGCCGCCTCGGGATAGAGGCGCAGCAGATCGGCCTCGCTGATCGGCGCGGCAGAAAGGATGCGCCCCTTTTGCGCCTGGCCGGAAAGCTCCGCGACCACCAAAAAGCGCTCACCCGCCAAGGCATGATTGGTCGGCAAGCCCGCGCCCCGGCCATTGGCCAGCACATATTCCCCGGGGCGATCGGCTCTGGCCATCGCCACGCGGCCCGGAAAGGCGCGCGCCAGCAACGCGCCAATGCGTTCGACATCGGCCGGTGCGCCGTTCGCCAATCTCTCTCCGGCCAGGAGCGCCAAGCGCTTGGCCAGATCGCGGGCCGCCTGCCCCATTTTTCCGCGCAATCCGCGCAGCGCCTCGACGCGAGCGCGCAGATCCACATCCGTCCCGGCCAGGCTTTGCTCCCCCAAAAGCACGGCGATTTCGCCGGCGAGCTTGCCCGCCCCATCGGCGCGCGCGCACACGACCATATGGGCCAAGCGCGGCGTCACCGGCAGGCGGGCCAGGCAGCGCCCATGCGCGCTGATCCGTCCTGCGCTGTCGAGGCCGCCCAGGCTTTCCAATTCCTGGCGGGCCAATTCCCAGCCGGCCTTGGGCGGGGCATCGAGCCAGCGCAGCGCTCCCGCTTCGGCGACGCCCCAATCGGCGAGGCTGAGCACGAGCGGGGAGAGATCCGCCCCCAGGATTTCGGGCGGATCGAAGGCGGGCAAAGCGCGCGTCTCGGCCTCGTCCCAGAGCCGCCAGCACATTCCGGGGCCCAGCCGCCCGGCCCGGCCGGCCCGCTGGGTGATCGATGCCTGGCTGGCGCGCACGGTTTCCAGGCTGGAAAGGCCTGAAACCGGATCAAACACGGCCCGCCTGGCCAGCCCGCAATCGATGACGACGCGCACGCCTTCGATGGTCAGGCTCGATTCCGCGATGGCGCTGGCGATCACCAGCTTGCGCCGCCCCGGCAGCGGGGGCGCGATGGCCTCATCCTGGGCGGCGGGCTCCAGCGCGCCATAAAGCGGGCGGATATCCACATCGGGGCCCACTTCGCCCTCCAGGCGGCGCGCGCAGCGGCCGATCTCATGGGTGCCGGGCAAAAAGCACAGAATGGATCCCGTCTCCTCGCGCAAAGCCCGCAAGGCCGCCTTGGCCATTTCCTCTTCGATCGGCGCGCGCGGATCGCGCCCAAGATAACGCAGGCTGACGCCATGGGCCCGGCCAACGCTTTCGATGATCGGGCAATCGCCCAAAATCCGGGCAAGCCTTGCTCCGTCCAAGGTGGCGGACATCACCAGGAGGCGCAAATCCGGGCGCAGGCCCGCTTGCGCATCCATGGCCAAAGCAAGGCCCAGATCCGCCTCCATGGAGCGTTCGTGAAATTCATCGAACAGGATGCCGGCCACGCCTTCGAGGGCCGGATCATCCAGGATCATGCGCGTGAACACCCCCTGGGTGATGACTTCGACGCGCGTTTGCGCGCTCACCCGGCTATCGAGGCGCAGGCGATAGCCAATGGTTTGGCCAATCTGTTGGCCAAGCAAAAAGGCCATCCGCGCCGCCGCCGCACGCGCCGCGATGCGCCGGGGCGAAAGCAGCAACAGTTTGCCCTTGGCCGCCCAGCCATCCTGCAACAGCGCCAGCGGGACGAGCGTGGTCTTGCCCGCCCCGGGCGGAGCCAAAAGCACGCCGTTGCAGCCGGCGCGCAAGGCGGCGCGCAATTCCCCC
>CAZAGL010000256.1:0-3601 GCA_964484435.1 uncultured Caulobacteraceae bacterium | reverse complement strand
GACCTGTACGGTTCACGTTCGCAAAGGCGAATGTGAAATCTGGACCGGCACCCAGCGGCAAGAGCGCGACGCGATGCAGCGCGCCCTGGAGCAATACGAGGCCGAGCGGGGCACCCAGCGGCAAGAGCGCGACGCGATGCAGCGTGCGCTGGAGCAATACGAGGCCGAGCGGGACACCCAGCGGCAAGAGCGTGACGCGATGCAGCGTGCGCTGGAGCAGGGCCAAGTCCGCGCGCGCGAACTCCTTGCAAAAGAACAGGCCGAGGCGGAACGTCAAAGTGTGCATTTGCGGCAGGTTATCGCCACACTTACTCAAGACAAAGACGCCGCCGAGCATGATGTCGGGGTGTTGCGCCGCATGGAGGAACATTGGAAAAATCATATCCAAGATTTGGAATGGCGCCTCGCCCAGGCCGATCGCGTCGCGAGCGCCTTGCGGGCCTCAAGCTCCTGGCGGATCACCGCGCCGATCCGCGCCTTGGCGAATATGCTGCGCCGCCCCTTGTCGTTGGCGTACAAGATCAATTCGTATCGAAGGCAGCACGGTTTAAAAGAAACGCTGCGCGTTATTCTTCAACGGATCATGCACGGATCTGCCCCGTCAGCGGGGATCGCTGCACAGGCGCTTGTGGCGGCACCATTGCCCAATCCAACCGGCCAGAAAGACTTGCCAACGACGGCGGCCTCCCGCGCATTCGACGTCATCATGCTGATTGGCTGCTGGGAGGGCGAATCCAAGCGATATCGCGTCCATAATGTCGCGCAGGCGCTACAAGGGCAGGGGAGGCGCGTCCTGGTTCTTCCCTTCGCGGACTTGCGCGAAATAATGACCCAGAAACTGGAGGCGAACACAATAGTTATGTTTCGCAGCCCATATGAAGAAAGCGTGGGGACGACCGAGTTTTTGCAGTATTGCCGTGAGCGCAATATGAAATTGGTTTTTGACATTGATGATTTGGTATTCGATCCGCAGCTGGTGCCATCCATTCACGGCGTTGAATTGTTGAATGACAGCGAAAAGGCTCTGTATCTCGACGGTGTCAACAAGTACCGAAAACTTCTGCTTGCCTGTGACATGGTCACCGTGACGACAGCCCCGTTGGCCAGGGCCGTGCAAAAGCTAGGTAAACCCGTCGCGGTCCTACCCAATTCCATCAATCTCGCTCAGATTGAAATCGCGGCGAAGCTCACGCGGGAAACCCGGATCCGTGGCGACCGCTTGGTTGTTGGGTATTTTTCAGGCAGCCGAACCCACCAGCGCGATTTCGCCCAGGCCGAACAGGCCCTCCTCGGCTTGATGGAGGAGCGCGACGATTGGGATTTGCTTGTCGTGGGGTTTCTGGATCTAGGGCCTGCCTGGAAGCCGTATCTGGCGCGTGTCCAGCGCCGCGCCTTTCTCCCCTATCTGGACATGTTGCACGTGCTGCACGGTTGCGACATTAACCTCGCGCCTCTGGAAATTGGCGACATGTTCTGCGAAGCAAAAAGCGAATTGAAGTTTTTTGAAGCCGCTCTGGTGGAAGTGCCGACGATTGCTTCCGCGACCGAGCCATTCGCGGGGGCGATCGTGCATGGTGAAACCGGCATGTTGGTGCGAACCTCCGAGGAATGGCGCGATTCGCTCGCGCGTCTCCTCGATTGCGAGCAAATGCGCCGGGACATAGGGCGGGCAGCCCGCGCAGCGGCGAACGAGAGGTTTGGGATAGAAGCAACGGCACGGGCGGCACAAAGCGCCTTGCTCCACGGTGTGGAGGGCGAAAAAAAAAAGGTCTCTGCTAGCCCACTAAAAGCAGAGACAAAGCGGCTGCGCATTGATTGGATCGTGCCGCGCCTGATCATTGGGGGCGGCGGCCACCGCAACATCATACGCGCCGCCCACCATCTGCAAAGCTTCGGGCATGACGTGGCCTTGCACTTTACGAGCTCTGATGATCAGGCTGGTCAGCTGAAACACTTGGTGCGCCAGCATTTCTATGCGTTTGAAGGGACCATCAAAGCCTACGATGGGGAATTTCGCGAGACCGACATCATCTTCGCGACCCATTGGACAACGGTTGATGCAGCGCTGCGCGCCAAGAATCGCACCAAGGAAATCATGTATTTCGTGCAGGATTTCGAACCCGCGTTCGCGCCAATGGGATCGGAATATGTGCTTGCCGAGAATACATATCGTTTGGGCCTTTACGCGATCACTTCGGGGCCGTGGTGTGAGCACATGCTCAAACGTGATTTCGGTGCCGAGGCAGATCACTTTCGCTTTCCAGTGGATACTGCCGTTTATCGGCCTTGTCCGCGTTCAAAACCGAATACCAATTTGGTATTTTTCGCAAAACCGGAAATGCCCCGGCGCTGTTTCGAACTGGGGGCAATGGCACTGGCGCATGTCCATCGGGCAAGGCCGAATGTCGAACTGATCCTGTTTGGATCCGCAAAGGCGCGCGAACAGAAAGTCGGCTTCCCCGCAACCTATCTGGAAGTCGTTCCCACGATCCAGGATCTGGCACATATGTATGCCAACGCGGATGCGGGCCTCGTCTTCTCCACAACCAATCCAAGCCTCGTGCCCTATGAAATGATGGCGTGCGGTTGTCCTGTTATCGATCTAAATCGCCCAGGCAATGAGGTAAATTATGGCGGCCGCCAGGACATCGCCTTGCTTGTTGATCCGATCCCGGAAAACATGGCGCGCGAGATCGTGACATTTCTGGACAGCCAAGAAGAGCGCGCTCGGCGCCGGGAGCAAGGCCTCGATTTCGTGCGCGAATTCCCGACAGAAGCGGGTATGGTTCAGCGAATCGAGGAGCTGATCCTGCGACGCATGGCCGCAAAGGGGCATTTTTGAGATGCCCGTGCGACGAGGCCCGTGCGTCTGGATATGCGATACGCTTTCTCGCGTTATTCCAGCCAAATCATGAAGTTTCAGGCAATCCCCCAAGAAAAGCTGGGGATTGCCTGAGCATGTGAACGGCTACAACACTTTCAGCATCGCAGCGACGAGCGGGTGGCGGACGATATCGCGATCGGCCAGGCGCACCACGGCCACATCCTTCAAGCTCTCCAGCTTGTCGGCCGCCTGGGCCAGGCCCGACAATTCCGGCAACAGGTCAGTTTGCGCCGGATCGCCGGTGACGACCATGGTTGAGCTATATCCCAGCCTGGTCAGCAGCATTTTCAATTGCGGGAAGGTGCAATTTTGCGCCTCGTCGATCACCACGAAGGCGTTGTTCAGGGTGCGCCCGCGCATGAAGCCGATCGGCGCAATCTCGATCAGCCCTTCGGCCATCATGGATTTCAAGCGCTTGGGCGAGAGACGATCGGAAAGCGCATCATAAAGCGGGCGCAGATAAGGCGCGAGTTTTTCTTCCATATGGCCGGGCAGAAAGCCGAGGCTCTCGCCGGCCTCCACGGCGGGGCGCGACAGCACGATGCGCCCGATGCGGCCGGCCTCGATGGCCTCGACCGCTTTGGCGATGGCCAGATAGGTTTTGCCCGTGCCGGCCGGGCCAAGCGCGAGCGTGAGGCAATGGGCATCGATCGCGGCCATCAAGGCCTCTTGGCCTTTGCTTTTGGGCTTGATGGTTTTTAAAAAGCTTTGCTCGCG
>CAZAGL010000255.1:0-3697 GCA_964484435.1 uncultured Caulobacteraceae bacterium | reverse complement strand
AGACCATCCTGAAGAATGTCGGCCTGTGGGACAAGAAAGATGCCTATGTGCGCCAGCTTTCCGGCGGCATGAAGCGCCGCCTTCTGGTGGCCAAGGCCATGGTCCATGCCCCGCCCGTTCTCGTCCTCGATGAGCCGACAGCCGGGGTGGATGTGGAATTGCGCCGCCAGCTCTGGGAATATGTGCGCAGCCTGCACGCCTCGGGCGTGACCATCGTGCTGACCACCCATTATCTCGAAGAGGCCCAGGAATTGTGCGATACGATCGCGATTGTGAATGATGGCCAAGTGGTGGCCTGCGAGCCGACGCCCCAATTGCTCAAGCGCCTGGATCACCGCACGCTGATCGTGCACCCCCAAACGCCGATCCCGGCCGCGATCGGCGCGCCGGCCGGCGTGGAATCCGCTTTGCGGGTCGATGGGGCCCTGGCCCTCACCTATCGCGCCCGTGAGCATAGAATTGAAGATTTGCTGGATATTGTCCGCGCCGCCGGCATTTCCATCCGCGATCTGGCCGTGCAGGAATCGGATCTGGAGGACGTGTTCGTGAGCCTGACGACGCAAAGGGCCTGAGCCCCGTCAGCCGAACACCACGCCCTGAGCCAAAGGCAGATCACGCGAATAATTCACGGTTTGCGTCTGGCGGCGCATATAGGCCTTCCAGCTGTCCGAGCCGCTCTCGCGCCCACCGCCCGTTGCCTTTTCCCCGCCAAACGCCCCGCCGATTTCCGCGCCCGATGGGCCGATATTGACATTGGCGATGCCGCAATCGCTGCCCGAGGCGCTCAAGAAGCGCTCGGCCTCGCGCATGTCCAGCGTGAACAGGCTGGAGGAAAGCCCCTGTTCCACGCCGTTTTGCAAAGCCAGGGCCTCGTCGAACTCGTCATAGCGCAGGCCGTACAGGATCGGCGCGAAGGTCTCGGCCCGGACAATTGCGCTTTGCTCCGGCATGGCCAGCAGCGCTGGCTGCACATAGGTCCCGCCGGGAATGGCCTCCACTTGCGCGCCGCCGGCCAAGAGGTGGCCCCCCTCCGTTTTGGCCTGGGCCAAGGCCGCCGCAAAGCTTTGCCCGGCCTGCGCATCGATCAGGGGGCCAACCAGCGTTTCGCCAAGGCGCGGATCCCCGATGCGCAGCCCGCCATAGGCCCGCGCCAAGCGCTCCAGAACTTGGCCCTCCACGCTGCGATGGATGATCAGGCGGCGCAGGCTGGTGCAGCGCTGGCCGGCCGTGCCGACGGCCGAGAACACAATCGCCCGCACGGCCATGTCCAAATCCGCGCTGGGGGCGATGATCATCGCGTTGTTGCCGCCAAGCTCCAGCAAAGCCCGGCCAAAGCGCGCCGCCACGATCGGGGCCAGGGCCCGCCCCATGCGTGAAGAGCCGGTGGCCGAAACCAGGCTGATGCCAGGATCGGCCGCCAAGTGCGCGCCCAGATCGCGCCCACCCAACAGCATTTGGCACAGATGCGCCGGGGCATCGCCAAAGCGGGCGAGGGCCCGCGCCATCAAGGCTTGCACGGCGAGGGCGGTCAACGGCGTTTTTTCCGATGGCTTCCAGATCACCGGATCGCCACAAACGAGGGCCAAAGCCGCGTTCCAGCTCCAGACGGCCACGGGGAAATTGAACGCGGAAATCACGGCCACCGGGCCCAAAGGCTGCCAGCGTTCCAGCATGTGATGGCCGGGGCGCTCGGAAGGCAAGGTCAGCCCCGCCAATTGCCGCGACAGGCCCACGGCGAAATCGCAGATATCGATCATCTCCTGGACCTCGCCCAGGCCTTCGCTGAGGATCTTGCCGGCCTCGATCGTAACCAGAAGGCCCAGATCGGCCTTGGCGGCGCGCACTTCTTCGCCCAGCAGGCGCACCAGCTCGCCGCGGCGCGGGGCGGGCGTATCGCGCCATGCCAAGAAGGCCGCCTGCGCCTGGGCGATGGCTTGATCGGCCTTGGCGGCGCTTGCGGAGGAAAGCTCGCTTAGCTTGGCGCCATCGATCGGTGAACGCGCGATCAGGCCATGCCCCCGAGCCGGGCTGGCCCCCAGGCGTTCCAGGCAGGCCAGGGCTTCGCGCCCAAGGTTCAGGCTCATGCGCGTTGGGCCTTGCCCAGCACGCTGGCGCGGCGCGCGAACAGCCAATAAATGGCCAGCCCCAAACCATTCCAGAGGAAGAAATACAATATGGTGCGGCCCTGCAGGCTGATGAACAGATAGGCGCAGCCCAAAATGGTGGCGCTGCCGACCAGGAAGGCCAAGGGCGCGCGGTAGGGCCGGGCGCGATCGGGTTCATGCAGGCGCAGGGCCATCAAGGCCGCGCCCACGGCGATAAAGGCGCACAGCGTGCCCGCATTGGCCAAGGCCGCGATCTCACCCAGCGGAAAAAAGGCGGCGATGGCCGCCACCGCCAGGGCCGTCAGCCCCGTCATCAGCAAAGGCGAGCCGGTGCGCTTGTTCACAACGGCCAGGCGCTGCGGCAGCAGCCCATCGCGGGCCATGGCAAAGAAAATGCGGCTTTGCCCATAGAGAAAGGCCAAAATCACCGTGGGCATGGCGATCACGGCCGCCAGGCCCACCGCGCCGGCCAGCCAGGGCTGGTTCAGCGTGCGCAGGATATGGGCCAGGGGCTCCTTGCTCTTGGCGAATTGCTCAAACGAGAGCGCCCCCACCGCGCTGGCGGCCACGGCGATATACAAGATCACGCAGATGACCATGGAGCCCAAAATGCCGATGGGCAGATCGCGCTCGGGCCGCTTGGCCTCCTCCGCCGCGGTCGAAACCGCATCAAAGCCATAAAAGGCAAAAAAGATGATGGCCGCGGCAGCCATCACGCCGCGCTTGATCTCGCCATCCTCGACAGCGCCAAAGCCATAGGGCGCGAAGGGGTGGAAATTGGCCAGATCGAATTGCGGGCCGGCTATGGCGATGAAGGCCAGCAAGGCCGTGATCTTGATCACCACCAAAACGGCATTGACCGCCGCGCTTTCGCGCGTGCCGATGGCCAGGAGGCCGGCAACCAGGGCCACGATGAATACGGCGGGCAGATTGATCAGCCCGCCGGCATGCGGCCCGGCCACCAGAGCATGCGGCAGATGCACATTGGCCGCTTCGAGAAACCCGATGGCATAGCCCGACCAGCCGACGGCCACGGCGCTGCACACCACCGAATATTCTAAGATGAGGCTCCAGCCCACGATCCAGGCCAATGTCTCGCCCAAGGCGGCGTAGGAATAGGCATAGGCGCTGCCGGCGGCCGGCATCATGGCCGCCAATTCGGCATAAGCCAGGCCCGCGAACACGCAGACGAGGCCGGCAATACCAAACGAGAGCAAAACGGCGGGGCCGGCCTTATCGGCCCCTTCCCCGATCAGGGTGTAAATCCCCGTGCCAACAATCGCCCCCACCCCCAAGGCCACCAGATGCGGCCAGCCCAGGCTGCGCCGCAGCCCGCCCTCCACGTGTTGGGATTGCAGGGATTGGATGGGCTTGCGGCGGTCAAAGCGGATCATGGCCCCAATCTGGCACAGCCGCACCGATTGCTCCACCCCCCGCGCAAAAGTGTCGGTAACCCACGATATGGCCGGTTTCAGGCGCAAACGATCTGCCCGGCAGTGTCGGGCCCTTTGGAGCTTTTTATGGCGAGCCGGACGCACGCTCTACAGGTGTGCGCGTGATCATGTTTTTGAGTGTTTTGAGCCGGCACGAGG
>CAZAGL010000254.1:0-3707 GCA_964484435.1 uncultured Caulobacteraceae bacterium | reverse complement strand
CCAGCCCGCAAATCGCCTCGCATCGCGACCCGCGGGACTTTTTCAGCAGCCTGCTGGTGCTCAGCGGCCCGCGTGCGCAGCGCAAGGGGCGATCCGCGCTCAGGGGAAAAGGCTTGCCGCGCGGCGCGTTGTTCTCTCTGATTGGGGCAGGTTCCGCCCGCGCGGCGGCAAGCGAATGGAGCGATGCATGCGGGCGATCTGGGCGGGGATGGGTGTTTTGGCGGCCACGGCGTTTGCCGGGCCGGCCGGCGCGCAAGAGCGGGTTTTTGATCGGCCCTATTATGTGGACAAGCCGGTCATCGAGGCCATCGGCCGTGCCTGGATCGAAGAACCGGCCAACCGCGCCAATTTCAGCGTCTCCTTCGTCGAGCAGGGCAAGGATGCCGATGCGGTTTCGGCCCGCGCGGTCGATCGGGCCCGGCTAGGCGTGCAGGCTCTGCGCAGCAAAGCTTCCGTGGCGATCGCCCGGGTGCAGAGCAATCTATCCGTGCAGGCGCTTTATGAGCAATACCGCGATGGCGATGGCAACAAGCGCGACAATGAGCGGGAAGACAAAGTCTCCAGCTATGTCGCCCGCACCACGCTGACGGTGACCATGCTGGACCTCGGCAAGTTGGGGGAGGCGCGCGCCGCTGTGCTGGCGCTGAAGCCCGAAGAGGCCGGCGGCGTCAATTTTGAGCTGGTGCCCACCTCCGAATTGCAGCGCAAGGTCTATCAGGCCGCGGTGGAGGATGGGGCCAAGCGCGCCAAGGCCAGCGCGGCGGCGGCCGGCGTGGTGCTGGGGCCGGTTTTGGCCATCCAGGAGGGGCAGGGGCCTTGCCTTGGCCAATGGCGCTATGATTACGGCCGCAGCGATCAAGAAAGCCGGGCCGTGGCCTATGCCAGCTCGCCGCCGCCACCGCCGCCCGCGCCGGAATCCATCGTCGTCACCGGTTCGATCGCCAACAAACGGGTGCAAATCACCGAGCAGGATATCGCACGCCTGAACTTGCCCAGTGACCCGCCCATCAGCCGCTTGGACAGCTTTGTGTGCCTGGTCTATCGTGCGGGCTAAATCCGCAACTTGGCCATTCACCGCCCTGTTAACGGCCTGATCAGGGCCGGTGTGCTAAGGATGCCGGGTTAAAGGATGCCCCCATGCCTTCGCAGCCGGCCGCAGTGGATATCAGCCATTTCCACGCCATGACCGGCGGGGATGGGCAATTGCAGGCCGAAATCATCGACCTGTTTCGCCAGCAGGCCGAAATTTGGGCGCGCCTGCTGATCCCCGACGCGCCGGTGCAGACCTGGAAGGATGCGGCGCATACCTTGAAGGGCTCGGCGCGCGGGCTGGGCCTTTGGCCACTGGCGCAGGCCTGCGCTGATGCCGAATTGCTGGCCTCCAGCGGGCAGAAGGATGGCCCGGCCATCGCCGCCGGGCTGGCCAAGGCGCGCGCCGCGCTGGATGAAGCCCTGGAGGCGCTGCGCGCCGCCGCGCTCAGCCCCGCTGTGTTGGTGCCCAACCCGCAGGAAACGGGCATGGATTTCATGGGGCGGGCGCGCTAAGACGGCACCATGCAAGATGAAACACGCAAATTGATCGTCACCGATCGCGAGGGCCAGGTCCATGTCGTGGACGGGCTGGATGGCTGGCGGGTCATGGAAATCATCCGGGATCAGGGCCTCCCCATCAAGGGCGAATGCGGTGGCGCGTGCGCCTGCGCGACCTGCCATGTCTATGTCGCGCCGCACTGGCAGGACAAATTATTCGCCCCCAGCGACGAAGAGATTGACCGCCTCGATGGCGCGTTTGAGGTCAATGCGCATTCGCGCTTGGCGTGCCAGATTTTGATGTCTCCGGAATTGGACGGCTTGGAATTGGCCTTGGCCCCTGGCAGCGAGCCGTGATCGCCGAGGCCGGGACCATGGCGATGTCTTCAACCGCGAATTGGTTCTGCGCATTTTCGGGCACAAAACCGCAACGACACTTAGGTTGAAAATGCGCCAGCGGCTTGCACCGTTCAGGTTAGGATAGGCAGCATGACACGGTTTGCTTTGCAATTTGGCCAGACCCAGCCGGGCCTCACCTATGTAGAGCGCCACACCGTTTATGGTGTGTGCGCACGCGGGGAAAAGGAAATCGCGGTGGCGCGCATCGGCCATCAGGCCCCATTTGAATGGGATTTGCCGGGCGGGGGGGTCGAGGCCGATGAGGACGAGGCGGGGGCCCTGATGCGCGAATTCGTGGAAGAAACCGGGCTGACCGTTTGGCCCACCCGGGTTTTGACCCGCGCCGGGCAGTTTTGGCATGACCGCGGCGAGCCGCGCAATAATCTGGCCACCTATTATGAAGTGGAGCTTTCGGCCGATGATGCCGACCCCACAGAGCCGGATCACACGCTGGTTTGGCTTTCGCCCTTGGAGGCGGCGCAGAAAATGCGCCATGACAGCAGCGCCTGGGTCATCCTGCAATGGCTGCGCGCACGGCGCAGTGCGCGCGATTGAGGCGGCCTGGTTTCAAACGGTTCAGAGACGCAAAATGCCCGATCAGGCTGTTTGGCCTGATCGGGCGAGACTGCGTGCAAGCCGGCTTTAGCAGCCGCTGGGCACGGTGAAGGATTGCACGACCCGGAAGTTCGTTCGCGAGATCGAGGCCCCAACGCCCATGCCCCGCGAGGCAAAGGCCCGCCAGACCAGGCAATCGCGGCTGGCCGGGGTTTGCGCCAAGAGGCCATCACGCATGGTGATATAGGTGGGGCTGGACGGCGTGAAATTCATGCCGCCGACGAAGTCCGTGAGCAGGGTGTTCACGCTCAAGGCATTGGCCTGATACAATTCCCACACATCCCAGATGGTCGCGGCGAACAATTCCCCGTTGCGATGCACCCCGCGCGCGCGATTGAAGCTGGCCAGGGTATCGGGATGGTTGGCATAGGGCGCTGAGCGGATGCCATTGACATTATTCGTGGAATATTCGCCCACCACATCATTGTTGTTGATCAAGATGGCCAACACATCGGAGGCCCCTTCCCCGATCGCCCCGCCGATATCGCCACTGAGGCCGCCGATCATGCGCGTGGATAGGCCATGCCCGTATTCATGGTAAACGACATCGGAATCGACATCGCCATCGCGCTGAGGATTGGTGTTCGTCCAGAGATACATTTGCATGCGCGGGCGCGAGCCATCTGCCGGCGTGGCAAAATTGGCGTTGTTGGTGGAGCCGCCATCTTGCGCTTCGGCCTGGACGCTATCGAGGCCCAGACCGCCCCGGCCGAAATTATTTTCCTGGAAATTGCCCTGGTTTTCCACGAATCCATGGATGTAGAGGCGATCATGGATGACGTTGCTCAGGTAAAACAGGTTTTGCACGGCCACGCTTTGATTGCTGAGCGTGGTGGGGGCCTGCGTCAGGTTTGCGGCCGTCAGGAAATTGCCGCTGGTGACCACGCTGCCGCCGGCATCGGCCGCATTGTTGTTATCGCGATCCAGATAAGCCCGCACATTGTTGCCGGAAATGTTGATCGTCGTTTGTGTGCCGGTTCCCAGCCAGCCATTCGGTGATTGGGTGTTGCCGATCGGGGGGCCATTGACCACCGCCTGCGCCGAGCGGCTCGGATCGACGGCAAAGACATTGTAGCTATCGGCGGCGGTGCGCAATTCATTGGAAACTACGCGCCCGAAGCCATTGACCAGGGTGTAATAAAGCTGGTTATCGGCCTGGCTCC
>CAZAGL010000253.1:0-3733 GCA_964484435.1 uncultured Caulobacteraceae bacterium | reverse complement strand
CCCGCGCTTTTTGTGCCGGGTGTTCACCCTTGCGGAGCGCGGCCATTGCTTGGCCCTGGCCCGGTCAGGGGCCAGCTTTGCCAAGCGCTTCGCGGCCAAGGAGGCCTGCGCCAAGGCGCTGGGCACCGGGCTGGCCGGCGGCGTTGGCTGGCAGGACATGGAAGTGGTGAACGGGCAAAACGGCGCACCCGCTCTGCGGCTGGCGGGCGGGGCGGCCGCCCGCCTGGCCGATCTCGTGCCCGCCGGCCTGGCCGCCCATGTGCATGTGACCCTTACCGATGAATATCCTTTGGCACACGCTTTGGTCATGATATCGGCGGAATCATCACGCCAATCCGAATCCATCCAATGTACGCAGGGCAGGTCATGATCGCAGTTTCCAAATCCAAGGCCCAGCAGGAGCCAGAAACACTGCTGGATTTCGTGAAAACCTTGGTTTGGGCTCTGGCCTTGGCGATGCTGATCCGCTCGGTGTTTTTGCAGCCCTTCCGCATTCCTTCCGGCTCCATGCAGCCCTCTTTGCTGGTTGGCGATTACATCGTCGTGAGCAAATGGTCATACGGCTATAGCCGCTTTTCCATCGCGCCCTTCGTGTTCTTGCCCAAAGGGCGGGTGTTGGGCAGCCAGCCAAAGCGCGGCGATGTGATCGTGTTTCGCCCTAAGCATGAGCCCAATGTGGATTATGTGAAGCGCCTGATCGGCCTGCCCGGCGATGAAATCCAGATGAAAGGCGGGGTATTGTTCATCAATGGCGAGGCCGTGCAGCGGCAATTCCTGGGCCTGCGCGATTTCAAGGAAGAGGATGGCAATTTCGTGCGCCTGATGGCCTATCGCGAGAGCCTGCCCAACGGCAAAACCTACACAACCTTTGATCGCCAGCCTGATAATCTGCTCGATGACACCCCGATCTACCGGGTGCCGGCCGGCAATTACTTTTTCATGGGCGATGATCGCGACAATTCCGACGATAGCCGCCAGAATGTGGGCTATGTCCCGTATGAGCGGCTGGTCGGCAAGGCGGAGATCGTCTTCGCTTCCTGGGAGCCGCAAACCGCCCTGACAAAGCCTTGGACGTTGTTCACCGGTTTCCGCCCTTCGCGGTTTGCCAAAGGCATCACGTGAGGGAGGCCATGGCCGGCCCGCAGGATACACTGCGCGCCGCACTGGAGGCCGCCTTGGGCCGCCCCTTCGCGGATGAGGCGCTGTTGGCTGAAGCGCTCACCCATTCCAGCTTTTTCGAGGGGCAAGCGGGGACGAATAATGAGCGCTTGGAATTCCTGGGCGATCGTGTTTTGGGCTTGATCGCTGCCGATTATCTCTTGCAGCATTTTCCCAACATGTCGGAGGCGGAATTGGCCCCCCGGCTGAACAGCGTCGTGAACCGTGAGGCCTGCGCCAAGGCGGCCAGGCGCGCGGGGCTGGGGCCGGCTTTGTTCCTCTCCAAGGCGGAGGCCAATAGCGGCGGGCGCGAAAAGATCACCATCCTGGCCGATGCCGCCGAGGCGATCATCGCGGCGCTTTATCTCCATGGCGGCATGGAAGCGGCGCGTGCCTTCGTGCTGAGCCATTGGCAAGAGGCCCTGCTGGCCACCCGGCATGTGCAGCAGGATGCCAAAACCGCCTTGCAGGAATGGGCGGCGGCCACCCGCCATGGCGCGCCCGTTTATGTCGTGACGGCGCAATCGGGCCCCGATCACGCGCCGCGCTTTGTCGTTCAGGTGGAGGTGGCAGGTGCGGGCAATGCCCAGGCCGCCGGCGGCTCCAAGCGCGAAGCCGAGCGCCAGGCCGCCAGCGCCTTGTTGCAGAGGGTGCGCGCCCATGGATGAAATGCAAACCCGTTGCGGCTTCGTGGCCATTATCGGCGCGCCCAATGCCGGCAAATCCACTTTGGTCAATCGCCTGGTCGGGGCCAAGGTGTCCATCGTCACCCACAAGGTGCAGACCACGCGCGCGCCGCTGCGCGGGCTGGCCATACGCGGGCCGGTGCAATTGGTGCTGGTTGATACGCCGGGCGTGTTCCAGCCGCGCCGGCGCCTGGATCGGGCCATGGTGCGCGCCGCCTGGAGCCATGCCGATGAGGCCGATGCCATCGTCCATCTCGTCGATGCGCCCGCGCAGGCGCACGCCGCCAAGGGCACAGCCGATGGGGCCGATCGGGCCAGCGCCGAGGATGTGGAGCGCATAATGGAGCGCCTGAAGGCCAGCGGGCAGCGCGCCATCCTGGCGCTGAACAAAGTGGATGCCATGCCGCGCGAGGCGCTTTTGGGCGTGACCCAGGCCGTGTTCGAGGCGGGTGTTTATGATCGCGTCTTTATGGTTTCAGCCAAGCGCGGGGAGGGCGTGGAGGATTTGGCCATGCATCTGGCCGAGCTGGCCAGGCCGGGGCCCTGGCATTATCCGGCCGATCAGATCGCCGATGCGCCCGTCCGCGTGCTGGCCGCCGAAATCACCCGCGAAAAGCTGATGCTGCGCCTGCATGAGGAATTGCCCTACGAAACGACGGTGGAAACCGAATCGTTCCTGGAGCGCAAGGATGGCTCCGTGCGGATCGAGCAGACGGTGTTTGTCACCCGCGAAAGCCAGCGCAAAATCACCATCGGCGAAGGCGGGCAGACGCTAAAAGCCATCGGCCGCGCCGCCCGGCTGGAATTGCAGGAAATCCTCGATCGCCCGGTGCATTTGTTCGTGCATGTCAAGGTGCGCGAAGGCTGGGCCGAAGAGCGTGCGCGCTTTAGCGCTTTGGGCCTGGATTACGGGGCCTGACATGGAATGGGCCGATGATGCCTTCGTGCTGGGGGCGCGCCCCTTCGGCGAAGGCAAGGCCGTATTGGAGGTGTTTGCCCGCGCGCATGGGCGGGCCGCCGGCCTCGTTTATTCCGGGCGTAAATCCGGCGCGGCCGTGCAGGCCGGCAATTTGGTGCGCGTGGCCTGGCGAGCCCGCACCGCCGATCAGCTGGGAGCCTTCAGCACCCTGGATCTGCTCGATCCGATCGCGGCCAAGGCCATGTCCGATTCGGCGGCGCTGGCCGCAATGAGCTGCGTCATCGCCATGGTGCGGGCCGTGCTGCAGGAGCGCGAGCCCTATCCCGATCTCTTTGAGGCCATGGCGATCGTGTTTTCCCATCTGGCGGAGCCCGAATTGTGGCCGATCCTGTATACGCGCTTTGAGCTCGGTCTGTTGGCGGCTTTGGGCTATGGGCTCGATCTCAGCGCCTGCGCACTCACCGGCGAGACGGAGGATTTGGCCTTTGTCAGCCCACGCAGCGGGCGTGCCGCGAGCGCGCAAGCGGGGGCCCCGTTCGCCGATAAATTGCTGCGCCTTTCCCCCTATCTGGCGCGCGCCGATCAGCCGGTGGCCAGCGGCGATGTGGCCGATGCCTTCGCGCTGTGCGGGTTTTTTCTGGAGAACCGGGTGTTCAATGCGCGCGGCCAGGGCCTGCCCGATGCCCGGCGCCGCCTGATCGAGGCGCTGGGCCACGCACATCGCCTGTGATCAGCCGTTTGGCCGGCCTGGGGGCGGCAAGGGCGGGGATTGGTTGTTCTGATAGCCGGGCACCTGGTTGCCGTGGGCATACATGCATTGCGCATAGGCGATGTCATAGCGGCGCTGGATGCCATCCTGGCTGTCGTTGGAGGAAGAGGCACCAACCGCCGCCCCGCCCAATGCCCCCAGGCCCGCGCCGACCGCATCGCGCGGCTGCGGCGGGCGCTGGCCGCGCTGCCCGACGAGCAG
>CAZAGL010000252.1:0-3735 GCA_964484435.1 uncultured Caulobacteraceae bacterium | reverse complement strand
GGGCCTCGATTGCGAGGCCGTGTTCGCGGCGATTTCCAAGGGCGCGGCGCAATCTTGGCAGATGGACAATCGCTGGGCCAGCATGCGGGCCGGCCAGTTCGATTTCGGCTTCGCCGTGGATTGGATGCGCAAGGATCTCGGCCTCATGCTGGAAGAGGCGCGCCGCAACGGGGCCAGCGTACCGATCGCCGCGCTGATCGATCAGTTTTACGCCGAGGTGCAGCGCCTGGGCGGCCAGCGCTGGGACACGTCCAGCCTGATCGAGCGGCTGCGCGTGCGCGATCCGGAGCCTACCAGCGCTCCCTGAACGGGCGGACATCGGCTTCGAATGTCCAGGCGGTGCGCGGCTGCTGATGCAGATTCCAGAACAAGCTGGCCAAGGCATCGGGATTGAGCGCGCCATCCTCGCCCAGGCCTTCCAGCCAAGTCGGATCGGTGCGTGGGCCATCGATCAAGCCATCGACCACCACATGCGCCACATGGATGCCTTGCGGGCCAAACTCGCGCGCCGCGCTCAAGGCAATGGCCCGCAGGGCGTGCTTGGCCGCGGCGAAGGCCGAAAACCCGGCCGAGCCCTTGATCGAAGCGGTGGCCCCGGTGATCAGGATCGTGCCCCGCTTGCGCACAAGCATCAGCCGCAGCGCGGCCTGGATGGAGGCATAGCCGGCGACGGCGACCCGCTCCAGCATGTCGCGAAATTCCTGCACGGGCTGATCCAGGATGGAATTGCGGGCCAGGGCCGCAACATTGAAGACCATCAAGGCCAGGGGGCCATGGCGCTGCTCGATCTGCGCCAGCATGCTTTCCACCTGCGCCGATTGAGTGGCATCCAAGGCCTCAGCGCCGGCCATTGCGCCGGCCGCCTGGATCTCGGCAACGACCTTGGCGAGGGTGGCGGGATCGCGCTTCAGGCCGATCGTGTGCAGGCCTTCCGCGGCGAAACGGCGCATCAAAGCGGCCCCCAGGCCGCCGCCGGCCCCAATAATCGCTGCAGATTGCTTCATGCGCCCGTCTCGGAATGGTGTTGCGCGATTTCAGCACGCGAAGCCGCGCTCGCCAAGACCAAGACCTCCGACAAGGCCACGGCGAGGCGCAATTGCTTGAACAATTTTTCGAAACTGCGCAGCGTTTCAGAGCGGTATTGCGGGCCCAGCAGCAAAGCGCGCTGCGTCGTGACCGGGTGGAGAAAGCGCGCCGCATCCACCGGGCCAAGATTTTTGGCCTTGCTGGGGAATCTGCGCGTGCGCACGCCCGAAGACGGGATGGAAAAGGGCAAGGTGGGATCCAGCAGATCGGCGCGCACGGCCGGGCCCAGAGGGGTGCCTTCGCTCGTGTCGATCTTCAGCCCGGCGCGCTGCGCGCCCGAAACCACCCAGGCCAGCGGGAAATCGGCCATCAGGGCTTTTTGATCGCCGCCGCCGATATCCCCGTGCGTGCCGGGAAACCAGCGCTGCTGATAGGGCAGATCCGCATAGTCCACACCGCTTTCGAAAGCCGGGCGATTGAGATCGCCCAGATTGCTCCACAGGGTGGGCGGGAAGGCAAAGCGCCGCTCATCGATGGCCACGGCATGGCGGGCCGATTTGACATGACGGCTGAGCGCCAGATCGTGAAACTCGAACTTCCTGTTGAAAATGTCGGTCAAGGGGCCGAGGCCGGAAGGCAGGCCGCGCTGGCCCACCGTATCGAACAGGCCGATATATTCGATGGGGATCGCCGGCGGAACCTGATCATCGCCCATGCCCTCCGGGCGCTTATTGGTTTCGGCGCGAAAGTGCTGCAATTGCGGATCATCGGGATCGGCAAACCGCTTGCGATACAGCTCGAAGGCCTCCGGCGCGCGCTGCACATGGCGCCGGCGCACGATGCCGCAGCGCCGGATGAGGCCCGCCAGGCTGCGCACGGAGAAGGCCCCGCGGCTATAGCCGAACAGATAGAGCCGATCGCCCCACTGATAATTCAGGCAAATCCGGACATAGGTGTTGAGCACGTCTTCTTCGAGACCCTTGCCGAACAGGCCCCCGGCCAGCGCCCCCTTGGCCCGCGCCGCCAAATCGGAGCCCGCCCCAACGCCCTGCGTATAGACGACGATCTGCTTGGCCCCGGCATCGTCTTCGTGATCGACGCTGCGCGCGATCTTGGCGATATTGGTTGGAAACTCCGTGCGCAGGCGCTGCCAGGTGCCGTCCATGCACACGGCAATGTGTTTGCCTTTGAAGATTGGCTCGGCGGTTTGCATATTGGGCGGTCCCCTTCACCCGGTTGAGGGGGCATAATAGCCAGTTTGCATTTGCGAAGCGATGGCATAACGATCTTTTGGTGCATGAGTGAGGCTTTGATGTCGGCGATGGATGGCCTGGAAGAAACCAGCGCGCGCGCAAAGCTGGTTTATCCCTTGGGGGATGCCCCCTTGGGCGGCGCGACGATCGAGGCCGCCCCCGGCATTTTGTGGCTGCGCATGCCGCTGCCCTTCGCGCTCAAATGGATCAATCTGTATCTCATCAAGGATGGCGCGGGCTGGGCGCTGGTCGATACCGGCGTGGCCACCGAAGAAACCCGCATTCTGTGGCGCGCCTTGTTCGAAGGGGCGCTGAGCGGCCAGCCCATCACCCGCGTGATCTGCACGCACATGCACCCCGATCATATCGGCCTCGCGGGCTGGATCACCCGGAAATTTGCTTGCCGGCTTTGGATCACCCGGCTGGAATACGTCACCTGCCGCATGCTCGTGGCCGATACCGGGCGCGAAGCCCCGCAAGATGGCGTGGAGTTTTACCGCGCCGCCGGCTGGGATGAAGATACGCTCGATAGCTATCGGGTGCGCTTTGGCGGCTTCGGCAAAGCGGTTTCGCGCCTGCCCGATAGTTATCGCCGCATCAGCGATGGCGAAATCGTCGAAATCGGCGGGGAGGATTGGCGGGTGATCACCGGATGCGGCCACAGCCCGGAGCATGCCTGCCTGCTGCGCCTTTCCGACGGGGTGCTGATCTCTGGCGATCAGGTCCTGCCCCGGATCTCTTCGAATGTCTCGGTCTTCCCCACCGAGCCCGATGGCGATCCGCTTTCCGATTGGATCGCCTCTTGCCACAAGCTGTTGGCCGAGGTGCCGAAAACGGCCTTCACCTTGCCCGCGCACAATGAGCCGTTTTGGGGCGTGCATGCGCGCCTGCAGGGCCTGATCGATAGCCATGACCGCAGCCTGGACCGGCTGGAAAAGCATCTGAAAGAGCGGCCGCGCCGGGCCGTGGACTGCTTCGGGGCCCTGTTTGCCCGCACGATCGGCCCCGATCTGATCGGTATGGCCAGCGGCGAGGCCCTGGCCCATCTCAATTGCCTGATCGGGCGCGGCCGGGCCGCGAAAACCATCGGCGCTGATGGCGTGGCGCTGTATGCGGCGATTTAGCAAGGCCATCAAAAGTGGGGGGCCTTCTGTTGCCAGGCGGCCCCCCGTGCCCCGCCTAGGGAAGCTGAGTCCCTAGGGCTTTAGGTTGGGCTTTCCTCGCACCGCTTACGCGGCGAGAGCATAACCCTCAGCAACGTTGTCATTGGCAACTATTGCAAACGGCCTGTAACGGGACCACCCGAGCGAAAGCCACGTCCTTCAACGTCCGTCGATCCTATTTCGGCCCCATGCCCGGCAATGAACCGGCAGGTGGTGGAGCCGCCGGGCATCGCACCCGGGTCCGATCCGCCTATCTCCGCGCGTTTATCGCCATAGTCCGGTTGCCCGGACGA
>CAZAGL010000251.1:0-3768 GCA_964484435.1 uncultured Caulobacteraceae bacterium | reverse complement strand
AAATCTGATCAATTTCGCTGGGCTCGATGCTCAGGGTCTTTGGCTTCGGCTGCGCCGAACCGAGGATGACGCTAAAAACTGTAATTGCTTGTTATTTTCGGTCATGCCCCTAGCGCATTTTCAACAAAAGTGGTGTTGCGGTTTTGTGCCCGAAAATGCGCAGATTCAAAACACAGAGCATTGAACCCAACATAATCTGGCTCGGATTATGTTGACGATGCTCTAGCGTTGCGCAGCAAGGCGTTTTGGCACCCCTACCCCTCGCCAGGGCTTGCCAGGAAGCGGACGGCTTCGCGCAGGCGAATTTGCGGCGCGCGCGACCCTGGTACAACCCCAAAAGTATGTGTAGGATTTCTCCCGATTTTAGCATCGCGGCGCACACTCAACCCCAAGGGGAAGCTCTTCATGCCCAAGGCGGCCAAAAAGGCCCAGATCATCGCCCCCACCGGCCCGCGTTATGTCGTGGGGCTGGGCGCATCGGCGGGCGGCCTGGAGGCGTTGGAACGGTTTTTCGACAAAGCCCCGTGCGATTCCGGCGCGGCCTTCGTCGTCGTCATGCATTTGGCCCGCGATTTCAAGAGCGTGCTGGACGAATTGCTGGCCCGCCACACGCGCATGCCGGTGCGGCCGGTGCAGGATGGATCCCCGCTGGAAGCCGATACGGTGTATGTGATCCAGCCGGCCACGGAAATCGAAGTCGTGGGCAATGTGTTCCGCGTGGCCGGGCGGCCCGCCTCCACCACTTCGGGGCGCATCTCCTCCATCGACATCCTGCTGCATTCCATCGCCAATTCCTGGCAGGAAAAGGGCGCGGCCGTCATCCTTTCCGGCTCGGGATCGGATGGCGCACACGGGGCCATCGCCATCCATTCGGGCGGCGGCGTGGTGTGCGCGCAATCGCCAGAAACCGCCAAATTCGATTCTATGCCCATCGCGGCCATCGCCACCAATTGCGTGAGCGGCGTGGATGCGCCCGAGGCGCTGGCGCAAATGGTGCTGGAAGGCATTTCGCTGCCGCGCGTTTCGCTGTCCAATCGCCAATCCACCAATGAGGAAACGGCCTTGCAGGAAATCCTTTCCTGCGTGGTGGGTGCATCGCATCTCGATGCCTCGCAATACACCCGTTCCACGTTCGAGCGGCGCGTGCAGCGGCGCCTGCGCGAATTGCAGGTGCATTCCCTCGTGGATTATGCCGCCCTGGTGCGCGGCGATCGCAACGAGGCGCGCGCCCTGAGCGAAACCCTGCTGATCGGGGTCACCGATTTCTTTCGCGACGAATCGGCTTTTTCCAGCATCGAGCGGCTGATCGCCCCCGATCTGTTGCGCCGGGCCCATGCCGAAAAGCGTCCGATCCGCATCTGGGTGGCGGGCTGCGCCAGCGGTGAGGAGGCCTATTCGCTGGCCATGCTGTTCGCCGAGGCATCCGCCGATTTTCCCACCAATGTGGAAGTGCAGATCTTCGCCACCGATGTGCATAAAGGCCTGCTGGCCGAGGCAGCGCGCGGGGAATACCCCTCCGAGCGGATGCACGGCGTTTCCGATGCGCGCAAGCGCCTGTTCTTCTCGCGCACCCCTTCGGGAAATTGGCAGATCGATGCCAAAATCCGCAAATCCATCGTGTTTGCCCCCCATGACGTGCTGAGCGATCCGCCCTTTACGCGGCTCGATCTCGTTTCGTGCCGCAATCTGCTGATCTATTTCTCGGTGGAAGCGCAGCAGCGCGTCATCGGCTCGTTCGCCTTCGGCCTGCTGGAAAAAGGCTATTTATTCTTGGGTTCCAGCGAAACCGTCGGGGCGCAGCGCGATTCCTTTGAATTTGTCGATGTGCGCCGGCGCGTGTTCCGGCGCACGCGTTCGCAATCAAAAAGCCCGACTTTGACGCGCGCGGTCGAATCCTTTGATCGACTGGGCATCCAGGCGACCATTCCGACGCGTCGATCGGCCAAGCTGCGCGAGGCGGTGCTTTTGCCGGCCTATAGCGCCATGCTCAATGAGTTCGCGCCGCCTTCTCTCTTGGTGTCCGCGGAGCGGGAATTGCAGCACACCTTCGGCAATGCGCGGCAATATCTGCGCACGCCCGAAGGCGTAGCGCGCCTCGATGTCACCGAAATGGTCGATCCGGCTTTGCGCACGCCGCTGACGGCGGGCATCGACCGGGCCTTGCTCGATAAAGCGGCGATCACCTTTTCGCGCATCCAGCTCAATACCGTGCCGGAAAAGGGCCGCATCGTCGATGTGACGGTCAAGCCGCTGCTCAGCGAAAATGGCGATGCGGCCTTCGCTTTGGTCATGCTGCAGGAGGTGGACCACAAAAGCCCGGCGCTGGTCGAGACGCCGGTAATGACCAGCGACAATCTGGCCGAAACGCGCATCGCCGAGTTGGAGATCGAAGTGCTGCGCACGCGCGAGGCGCTGCAATCTACTATCGAAGAAATCGAAACCGCCAACGAGGAATTGCAGGCCACCAACGAGGAATTGATGTCCTCGAACGAGGAATTGCAGTCCACCAATGAGGAGTTGAGCTCCCTCAATGAAGAATTGCATTCCGTCAATGCCGAGCATTTCCGCCAGAATGACGAATTGGTGCGGCTCACCCGCGATTTCGATGCGCTGCTGCACGCCACCGAGATCGGCGTGTTGTTCTTCGACGAAGTGCTCAATATCCGGCGGTTCACCCGGTTGATCGCCGAATTGTTCCATTTCACCGAAACCGATATCGGCCGGCCCCTGCGCACCTTCCGCTCACCCTTCCAGCAATTCGATATCGAGGATTTCCTGCATCGGGTGATGCGCGTCGGCCTCATCGAAGAGATCGAGGCCCTCGATTACAAAGGGCGCGCCTGGCTACTGCGCGCCGCCGGCTATCCCGATCAAAAGGGCGTAGTGCTATCTATTATCAGCATCACGCGCCTGCGCGAGGCGACGGTTTCGCCCACCGATGTGCATGATCGGCTGCTCGCCCGGGCCGCGCCCTTCGTGGGCGATCCGATCCTGGTGGTCGCGCCCGCATCGGGGCGGGTGGAATACGCCAACAGCGCCGCCTTGGCCCGCCTGGGCGTGCCCGAATCGGGCAGTGAATTGGTGCTGCAGGTTTCGCGCCTCACCCCCGAATGGGGCGATGCCACCTGGATTTCCTGGCTTTCCACCATCGCCCCCGGCACGGAGAACACGCGCCTCGATGTGGCCGTTTTCGATCGCAAGGGCTCGATCTTCCTGGCCGATTTGCGCGCCACCCTGGTCAGCGATCCTTTGGGCAAGCACGCCGTGGTGCGCGTGCTTGAGAACCAAGAGCGCGCCGCCGCCGTGCGCGAATTGCAGGAACGCTCGCGCATGTTCGCGCTTTCGAACCGGGAATTGGAGCAATTCTCCTCCATCGTCGCCCATGATCTGCGCGCGCCATTGCGCCATCTCAATCAATTTGCTGGGTTTTTGCAGGCCGAATTGGGGAATGCGGCAACCGAGACGGTGCAGGAATATCTGCAGATCATCCAATCCAGCGCAGCCAACATGTCGGGCATGATCGAACGCATGCTCGATTATGCCCGCATCGGGGCCGGTGCCCCCACTTTCACCCGCACGTCCTTGGCGTCGTGTGTGGAAGAGGCGGCGGAAATGCTGCGCGTTGAGCTGCAGGCCAGCGGGGCCAATCTCAAGTTTTCGGCCTTGCCGGCCATCGATGGCGATCGTGTCCTGCTGGTTCGGCTGTTTCAGAATCTGATTTCCAATTCCCTGAAATATCGCTCACCGGGAATGAGCCCGGAAATCACC
>CAZAGL010000250.1:0-3796 GCA_964484435.1 uncultured Caulobacteraceae bacterium | reverse complement strand
ACCGGCCCGGCTCGGCGCCGATTTTGACCTTTGGGTTCGTTCATGGCGGATCTCGTGGAGACGCGATTGCGGGTTCGCCCTCTTCGCCATCATAACCTTCAACATTTTGTTGCGCCACCAGCTCCCGGAGGGCGCGGCGCGCGATTTCGTGCGAAATCGGCCCATTGGAGCGCACGACGACCCGCCCGATCGCTTCGGCCAATGCGCCAGCGGCGAAAAAGCTGCGCGCCATCCGCTCGGCGCAATAGCGCGCCACATCCTCATCCAAGCGCAAAAAGCGGGCGCGGCACAGCCGGCGCAGCACCCCGGCGAGTAAAGCCAGATCCGGCTCTCCAAGATAGGCCGTCGGCAGCGCAACCAAGCGCGAGCGCAAATCCGGCAAGGCGGCGGCCCAGGCGGCCGGCGGCTCACGCGCGGTCAGCAGCAGCGCGCCATCACCGTCCCGGGCCATGTCCAAGACCAGGGTCAGCGCCAGTTCATCCAATTCCTCGACAGGATCAATCACCAGCCGGCGCGCCGGCCCCGTCAGCAAATCCTGCAATTGCGCCGCATCGGCGCGGGGCGGGGCAATCCGCACGCCATTGGCCTCGGCCCAGACATGGGCCATATGGGTTTTCCCGGCACCCGCGGCACCAACCAAGGCCAGCGCCCGGCCCGGCCATTCCCGCCAGCGCGCCAGCATGCTCGCGGCCTCGCGATTGCTCTGCGACAAGATCAGCGCCCGCGCCGAGAAATCCTCTGGCGCGCGATCGAACAGGCGCGGCTGATCTGTCATTGCGCCCCGTTAAGCCGCAATTGCAAGCCGCTGGGCGTATCCACCAGCACCGCCCCATCACGGGCGAATTCAGCGCGCAATTGCTCCAGCGTTCCCACATAGCCAAGCGAAACCAGCGCCCCCGTATTCGATACCGCTTCGATACGGATGTTGCTGACCAAAGTGCGCGAGGCCGCTTCCATCACCTTTTTCAGTGCCAGCCATTGGGCCTGATTGGTATAGAGGGATTGCACGGCCACGCGGCTGTCCGGCCCGGCACCGCGCGATACGCGCGCCTTCCAATCATCCTGGATCTTGGCATTAACCGCCGCGGCCAGCTGGCGAAACGCTATGGGAAAGCCGTTTTCCCCCGGGCCAACGGAGGCGGCCGCGCTGCCGCGATCGGCCCGCAGGCCATTGGGGCCAACTTCCGTCAGGCTGGCATTGAGCATGGCCCCATTGGGCTGGGCGGTAACGAACAAGACGCTGGCCGCGCCGGCCTCCTGGGCGGCGGGCGCGGCCGCCTCCCAACTCGCCGAGCCAGAGCCGGCGGCAAAAGTCAGCAGCAAGGGGGCGATTTCATTCTGAAAGCCACCTTGGCTCCAGGCCAGGCGCCATTGCGCTTCCAAAGCCGGAGAGGCACCAACCAAAACGGGCGCGACCAAAACGGGCGGGCCGCGTTGATCGGTGATCGATCCATAGCCGGCCTCGGCCAGCAATTGGCGCGCCAAAGCCGGGTTAAAATTCACGCTCAGGCGGGCGATATAGCGCGTGCCGCTGCGGCGCTCTTCCTGGATATCGATGCTGGTGACAATCCGCTCATAAATCGCGGGCGTAAGCGCCGGCACGCCCAAACGGGCGAAATCGGCAGGGGAAGTCAGCCGGCGCGTCAGGCTGGCCCAAGCCACCTGCTGCGCCTTCGTAAAAGCCAATGGCCGGGCCAAGGCCGCGCTGGCCGCGCTTTCATCGACCTGCACATCCTGCACCGAATAAATCGCCCCCGGGCCTTGGGCCCTTGCCGGCGCGGCCAAGAACGCGCAAAACACGGCCACCCACACCAAGGCTTGGGGAAAGATGCGCATCGCTGCTTCCTTTGGGCTGCTAGGATCCGAACGCTGGCGCTGCCCTGAAGGCTGATGGCGCAACGAAATGACGAAACGATAGTTGGCGCGTATGCGCAAGAGAGACCATGCCGCTGCCCCCTCCTTTGACCTACAAATCCGCAGGCGTTGACATCGACGAGGGCGAAAGGCTGGTCAAGCTGATCGCCCCGGCGGCGCGGGCCACGGCACGCCCGGGCGCATCCGCCGCCTTGGGCGGGTTTGCTGCCTTGCTCGATCTGAAAGCCGCCGGATTTCACGATCCCATCGTGCTGGCCACCACCGATGGGGTTGGCACCAAGCTGAAGATCGCCATCGAAACTGGCCTGCATGGCGGCATCGGAATGGATCTGGTGGCCATGTGCGTCAATGATCTTCTCGCCCAAGGCGCTGAGCCTTTGCTGTTCCTGGATTATTACGCCACCGGAAAGCTCTCGGCGGACCATGCCAGCGCGGTGATCGCCGGCATCGCCGAGGGCTGCAAGCTCGCCGGCTGCGCGCTGGCTGGCGGTGAAACCGCCGAAATGCCCGGAATGTACCAGGAGGGCGATTACGATCTGGCCGGCTTTGCCCTCGGCGCGGCGGAACGCGGGCAATTGCTGCCCAAGCCGGACGCCATGGAAGCCGGCAACGTGCTCATCGGCCTGGCTTCTTCGGGACCCCATTCCAACGGCTATGCCTTGATCCGCAAAATTATCGCCCGCACGGGCCTGGCCTGGGATGCACCTGCCCCCTTCGCGCCCGAGCAAAGCCTTGCCCAGGCTTTGCTCACGCCCACGCGCATCTATGTGGCGGCTTTACTGCCGCTCATCCGGCAAGGGGCCATTCTGGGGCTGGCCCATATCACCGGCGGCGGCCTCATCGATAACATTCCGCGCGCTTTGCCCAAAAGCCTGCGCCCGGCTTTCGATTGGGGGGGCTGGCCCCTGCCTGGGGTGTTCGATTTTCTCATCCGGGCCGGGGATGTGCCCATCGAGGATGCCCGGCGCACGTTCAATCTGGGCATCGGCATGGCGTTGATCGTGGCCGCTGGGCAAGCCGATGGCGTGCTGGCTGGCCTGCGCGCCGCGGGTGAAACCGCCTGGGTGATCGGCCAATTGGTCCCCACATGATCCCGAACATCGCCGTGTTGCTTTCGGGGCGTGGCTCCAATCTCGCGGCCCTGTTGGAGGCGCAGGCCAATGGCGCGCCGTATCGCATCGCCCTGGTGGGCTCGAACCAGCCACAAGCGCCCGGCCTGGACATCGCACGCAAGGCCGGCATCAGGGCCTTCGCCCTCGATCATCGGCAATTCGGCCGCGATCGGGCCGCGTTCGAGGCCGCGCTCGATGCCTTGATCGCCCCCCATGCCATCGACATGATCGCCCTGGCGGGCTTCATGCGCGTGCTGAGCCCCTATTTCGTTGAGCGCTGGCAAGGGCGCATGATCAACATCCACCCCTCATTGCTGCCCGCTTTTCCCGGGCGCGACACGCATCAGCGGGCGTTGACGGCCGGCGTAAAACTGCATGGCTGCACCGTGCATTATGTCACCACCGGCGTGGATGAGGGGCCGATCATCGCCCAGGCCGGCGTGCCGGTTTTGCCCGATGATACGGCCGTAACCCTGGGCGCGCGCGTCCTCAAGGCCGAGCATGTGCTCTATCCCAACGCCATGGCGCTGGCCGCCCAGGCCGGCCAAGGCGAAGTGCGCGGCTTTGGCCCCCCGCCCAACCAGCCTTTGATCCTGAGCGGCTGGCTGGCCGCGCGATCTTAGTTATCGAGAAAGCTGCGCAATTTACGTGAACGGCTGGGATGCTTCAGCTTGCGCAGCGCCTTGGCTTCGATCTGGCGGATGCGCTCCCGCGTCACGGAAAATTGCTGGCCGACTTCTTCCAGCGTGTGATCTGTGTTCATGCCTATACCGAAGCGCATGCGCAGAACCCGCTCCTCGCGCGGGGTC
>CAZAGL010000249.1:0-3810 GCA_964484435.1 uncultured Caulobacteraceae bacterium | reverse complement strand
ACGACGATGGAGGCATCCCCCGCTTTGATCTGCTGATACGCGATGGCCATGGCGCGCAGGCCCGAGCCGCACACCTGATTGAGGCTCCAGGCCGGGCTGGTATCGGGCAGGCCTGCGGCGCGCGCCGCCTGGCGGGCCGGATTCATGCCCTGATTGGCGGTCAACACCTGGCCGAGCACCACTTCGGAAACCTCGGCGGCATCGACACCGGCCCGGGCCAGCGCCGCCACGATGGCCACGCGGCCCAATTCATGGGCCGGAACCTGGGCGAAGGCGCCGTTGAAAGACCCCACGGGGGTGCGTGCTGCCGAAGCGATAACGATGCCGCTCATATCTTTTCTCCCTAATTCGTGGTGTGTGTGCCCCACCAAAGCCGCCAAGGAAAGCAAAGAAATCGCCGCGCGCCCTATGATCGCGCGAAAGTTCCCGGCTAAGGCCGCCTTAAGCGTTGACCGCTATAGCAAAGGAGCGCTTTCCTATCTTCTGAAATTTCACCCATGGTGCCCGCGTGACCCAATCTGCCCCGGAAAACCCAGCCGCCGCCCCGGTGATCATCAAGAAATACGCGAACCGGCGCCTCTATAACACCGCGTCCAGCTCCTATGTGACGCTAGAGCATTTGAGCGAGATGGTTCGTGCCGGCGTGGATTTCACCGTGCAGGACGCCAAGACCGGCGATGACATCACCCGCGCCGTGCTCGCGCAAATCATTTTCGAGCAGGAAAGCCGCGGCCAAAACCTGTTGCCCGCCCAGTTTTTGCGCCGGCTGATCCGCTTTTATGGCGATAGCATGCAAAGCTTTTTGCCCGCTTATCTCGACATGAGCATGGATGGCTTCACGCGCGGCCAAGAGCAATTGCGCGATCAGTTTTCAAGGGCCTTTCAGGCCAAAAACCCGCTTGCCACCTTTGAGGATCAGGCCCGCCAGAACATGGCCATGTTCGAACAGGCCATCAAATTATGGGCCCCGTTCGCGGTCAACGGCTTGCCCGGTAGCTTGGAAGTCAAGCCGCCCGCCCCGAGCCGCTCGGCCCCGGAGGGCGATGCCGTCGACAGCTTGCGCCGCCAGATGGAGCAGATGCAGGCCCAGCTCGATGAGCTGGCCGCCGAGCGTGCACGGCGAAAGCCTTAATTTCTCTTCATAAACCCTAATGCTTTATGACCAGGCCTTGAGCCTGGCAGCCATCTTGCTCATGCTGGGGCATGGCTGCCAAATCGCCCCCTTTTGAACCAGGTTTCGCGCGCCGGGCCCATGGCTCCGGCACCAGCCAGCGCGCCGAACGCGCCGAATATGTCATCGATCCACCCGTGCCCGCTTGGCTGCATGCCGGCTTCGCGGTGCAGGCCATCGGCCAATCCGGCCAAGCGGGGGCCAGCGCCAGCGGCTATGCGCCCAGCCAAGGCCCGCGCCCCGGCCTGTGCTTTGATCTGCGCGCCTAAAAGCTTGGCTTGCGCCGGCCCCTCAATCCCTGTCCGGCGCGCCGAGCGGAAAGAGATGCCGGAAGGGCCGCGCCTCCTCCACCGCCCGGGCGAAGGAAGGGCGCGCCAGCAGCCGCGCGCGATAGGCACGCAGCGCGGGATAGGAATCGGAGATCCGGTGCGTCCAATCGGCGAAGAACAAGGCCGGCGCGGCCGCGCAATCGGCCAGGGTGAAGGCCGCCCCCGCAGCCCACATCTTGCCCGCCAAATGCGCCTCCAGCCAGCCATAGGCGCGCTCCAGCTTTTCGGCGGCGACAGCCAAGCCGGCGGCGCGCCGATCCGGATCCCCCGTCAGCGCCGCACTAACCGCCAGCTGCATCTCGCCCATCACATAAAGATCGAAAAAACGATCGAGAAAGCGCACGCTGAGCGCCTCCAGCGCATCGCTGGGCAGCAGGCGCACCGGGCCAGGATAAACGATCTCCAGATATTCGATGAGGATGCTGGTTTCGGCAATGCTGCGCGCGCCATCGACCAAAACCGGGAATTTGGCCATGGGCCACAGCGTCAGCCAGTGTTGCGCGTGCTGCGGCGTTTCCGGGCCGATGGCGCAAAATTCGAAGGGCGTGCCGTTTTCATAAAGCGCGATCAGCGCCTTTTGCGTGTAGGAAGAAAACGGGTGCCCGTAAAGCAATAGCGCCATCGCTTCGCCTCCTATCCTGTTGCGCGCGGCCTGGCCTGAACGGGCTATCGCGGATAGATGCCCTTGGCCAGCGGGAAACTTGGGTTTCGCGCCGCGCGAGGCTAAGCTCGCGCATGCTCGCCGATTCCCTCTTGGTCCTGTGGGGCCGCCATTGCCACGAGGCTGGCCTTGAAGCGGATGGCAAGCTCGGCGCGCGGCTGATCCATTGCATCGTCCGCGAAATCCGGGCGATCTCACTGGGCTCGATGCAATAACGAATTCATTTTGCGCATTTTCGGGCACACAACCGCAATCACTCTTTTGCCCGAAATGCGCTAGTGTCCTGAACCAGAAATTCGCCCAACAATTGGATCGGCCTCTCAGCGAACTTCCATTTCAAAAAGAACAATAGAATCAAACGCTTCCAGGGTGGCTTTTGATTTTCGAAACGCGCAATTCGATCTCCACCAATCGGGGGCGAGCGCCTGAATCGCCCCACTCGCAGGTGGTTAGCCGAAAAGAAAAATGCGCCGCGCGCTTGATTCGCCCGAGGGCGGGGATTAGGTTCCGGCCCTTCGCAAGGACGGGGCCATAGCTCAGCTGGGAGAGCGCCTGCATGGCATGCAGGAGGTCAGCGGTTCGATCCCGCTTGGCTCCACCACTTTTCAAGCACTTGGCGGCACCGGCTTTTCCCTTCCAGTGCCAAGGCCCCCCCCGACCAAGCCGGCTATGCTTTTTGACACGAGCGGGATCGGAACTTTCCAGAAGGTTCCGGCAGGGGCAGCTTCCCCGGATTTGGTAGAGAGCCGATCCGGTTCAGGCGGTGTGTTTGCGAGCCTGGCTGCGGCCACAATGAAATGCGCCAGATCTTCCTCGGGAAGCCAGCCCGTCAAGTCCGGCGGCAACAAAAAAGGCTGGTCGCGGTCAAACGGGACAAATCTCGCCATCCCGAAACCCTACACTGATTTGCACGAGTGTTCTGAACCAGAAGTTCGCTACGAAATCGATCCAATTGTTCCGCGAACTTCTGGTTCAGGAATGACACGAGAACCCGGCAGGCTGCTTGGATGCATCCGAAACACCCATCGCTGCCCACAACGGGGATGGAATCGCATCGAATCCCAGGGATCAAGATTGCAGGAAAACCGAGGCCAAGCCGCCGCGATCCGGCAAGCGCCGACACATACGAAGCGAGCAAATCCTTTATCGATCAGAGGATTGGGAGTTCTTCACGGACGACTATTGCGCGGCGATGGCCTCGGCCTGGGCCTTTTCAGCCCGCAGCAAAGCGGCGCGCTTTTCCACCAGATCGACGATATGCTCAATCATATCGGCATTGTTGACATTGTGATCGGGCTTGCCGGAAACATACATCTTGCCCGAGCCCTTGCCCCCGCCGGTAAAGCCGAGATCGGTATAGAGCGCCTCGCCCGGGCCATTGACCACGCAGCCGATGATGGACAGGGAGATCGGCTCGGCGATGTGCTCCAGGCGCCGCTCCAGCGCCTCCACGGTGCGGATCACGTCATAGCCCTGCCGCGCGCAGGATGGGCAGGCGATGATATTCACGCCGCGCGTGCGCAAATTCAGCGATTTGAGGATATCGAAGCCGATCTTGATTTCCTCCACCGGCTCGGCGGCCAGGCTGATGCGGATGGTATCGCCGATGCCGGCCCATAACAGCGAGCCCAGCGCCACCGAGCTTTTCA
>CAZAGL010000248.1:0-3812 GCA_964484435.1 uncultured Caulobacteraceae bacterium | reverse complement strand
CCCCCGCGCGCGGGGGAGGACTTACCGCGGCACCCCCGCCGCGGAGAGGCGATGCCCCAGATGCCCTGGATCCCCGGCTTCGGCCGCGTCGAACCGGGGAGGGCGGGGGTGGATGATCTCGACATTTCCGTCATGCCAAAGGCCGCGCGCGCCATTCAGAGGGAGGCCGCGAGCAGCGCCGCGCGCTCCGCCCCGGTCAGCGGGCGCCATCGGCCTTCTTCCAGAGGGGCCAGATGAATGGGGCCGATTCGGGTGCGCAGCAGATCGGTGACCACCAGATCCACCGCTTCGCACATGCGGCGGATCTGGCGGTTGCGCCCCTCGTGCAGCACAAAGCGCAGGCGCTCATCGGGCGAGATCTCCACCAAAGCCGGTTTCAGCTTGCGCCCATCCAGTTCCAGGCCGTGGCGCAGCAGCGCCAGTTTCGCGTCCGTCAGCCGCCCAGCCACCCGAACGGAATATTCCTTATCGAGCCGCGAAGCCGGGCTGATCACCGCCTTGGCCAAGGCCCCATCCTGCGAAAGCAAAAGCAGGCCGCGGCTGTCCTGATCCAGCCGGCCCAAGGGTGCCAAGGAGCAATCGCTGGCCGGGATTTCCCTCGTGCTGCCGGCCAGATTGGCCCTGGTCAGCAGGCGCGCGGCGGGAATCTGGCCGGGCTCGGGCTGGGCCGAGACATAGCCCATGGGCTTATGCACCAGCACGCTGATCTGCTGATCGAGCTGCCGGCTGGCCTTTTCCGCCAGGATCAGGGTCTGCCCCGGCGCGATCTTGCGCCCGGCATCGGTGACGATCTCCGCATCGATGGAAACGAGGCCCTGGGCGATCAGGGCCTCGGCCTCGCGCCGCGAACATACGCCCGCTTGTGCCAGCCATTTATTGATGCGCTGCGGCTCTGGGCCATCATAGGTTTTGGAAAACGTCATCAGCGGCCTTTGGCGAAGCTGGCCAGCGATTCCAGCCGGGCAGGAGCGGCCGTTTCGCTGACGGGAATCAAGATGCCCGGCCTTGGGCCCAACGCGCCCGGCAAAGCGCGGGGCCTTGACCAGCTTTTGCCGAGATCGCGCGTGCGATAGCGCCACCAGCGCGTTTGCGGGTGATCGGTATCGGCCCCCAAAAGCGCCGATGCGATCAGGCGGCCCTTGCCGCGCGCGTTGATCTGCAGGCTGCGCAATTCGAGATATTCCGATTTCCAGCTGCCTTTGTTGAGGGCCTTGGGGAAGGGGAGAATCACGCAATCGGCGCTGCGCAGGCCGTCTTCGCTGCGCATCAGGGTGAAGCTCTGCCCGGGGCCTTCAATCTGCAATTGCGTGACGATGATCACCAAAGGGGAGGAGGAGGAAACATAGGCACTGAGAACCGATTCGCCTTCGGCCGGCAAAAACGCCCGCCAAGCCCCGCCTTCTGGCACGAACAGCACCGCACCGTGCACGCCTTCGCCATCATCAGATTGGGCCGCTTCGCGCAGATAAGAGAGATGCCCTAAGAGGAAAGACGGGATTTTTGCGTTGCCGGCAAAGCCTTGCACAGGCTGCGCGCGGGCATCGGCCACCAGCTGCGCCGTGATCGGGATTTCCCGCAAACAGGCGTGCGCCGGAGGGGCCAGTGCCGCCCACGCGATCGCCATCGCGGCCCAAGCGGCAAGCAGGGAAATCGCATCGGTCCTGGCCATGGGCATTCTCCGCCTGCTTACATGGCTTTGGCCTATAGCCACAAAAGCCAAGGGGCTGAAACGGCGAATGCAATCCGCGCTCAGCTCGGCTCAAACGGGCGGAAGCGGCCCAAAAAACCCGTCCACGCGCGCCACTTTGCCATCCGGGCCCAAAGCCACCGCATCAAAGCCGATGACCGATTGATTGGGATCAATGACCACCACCCAGGAATAGCGCGCGCGATCATGGTGCTGATCGATGCCGCTGGTGCGGATCACGTCCGCGTTCGGCATGCGCACGCGGAAATCGCGGATCATGTCGGTGAAGGCATCGATGCCCTTGATTGCATAATTGGGATCTTTGAATTCCACGTCGGGCGTGACGCCCTGTTCAACATGGCCACGGATCTTGCTGAGGTCGCGCTCATTCCAGGCCCGCATGAGCGCGGCAAACGGGGGGGCGATTTCGGCCATTGCATTCCCTTAAAAAAGCGACACAATCTTACAAACTGGCGGTTTGTTTGTAAAGGCTGCGCATGCCCACCCAAGCGGAACGAAGCGAAACCACGCGCGCGCGGCTGATCCGCGCGGCGCGCGGGCGGTTCATCGCCCAGGGCTATCAGGCCACGTTGCTGGATTCGATCCTGCGCGATGCCGGGCTCAGCAAAGGCGCGCTCTATCACCATTTCGAAAGCAAAGAGGCGGTGTTTGCGGCCGTCTTCGAGGAAGTGGCCATGGAGGCGGTGGCCCAGGCCCGCGCGGCGGAGCGGGCTGGCGATACGCCGCTGACGGTCTTGATCCAGGTGAGCATGGCCTGGCTGGAGGCGGTCACCACATCCCCGGCGCGGGTCATCATCTTGGAAACCGCGCCTTTGGTCATGGGCTGGCAAAAAACCCGGCAAATCCAGGAGCGCACGGCCATTGGCCTGGTGCGGGCCAATTTGCGGGCCGCGATCGCAGCCGGGGAGGCGCATTGCGCCGATGTGCACACGGCCGCGCGCTTGATCGGCGTCACCTTGTCGGAGCTGGCTTTGCTGCGCCATGAGGCGGCCCGCAACGCTCCCAACCTGGCGAAACTGCACGTTTTGGTGCGCAACCTGATCCTGCACCTTTCCGGGGCCGAGCTCCATGAGGTGCGTGCGCATCTCCCCGCTGGCGCGGCGGCCTCACCCTCTGCATAAGGGCGCGCGGCCCGCTTGATTGGGCCGATGAGGGGAAACAGCATGAGCATGGCGCGCAATACCGCGGTCATCGCGAGCCTGACATTGATCAGTCGCGTTTTGGGGCTGGCGCGCGATCTCGTTTTGGCTGCGGCCCTGGGGGCAGGGCCCGTGGCCGATGCATTTTTGGCCGCACTGCGCTTTCCCAATCTGTTCCGGCGCCTGTTCGCGGAAGGGGCGTTTGCCCAGGCTTTCGTGCCGATTTATGCCAAAACCCTCGCGGCCGAGGGGGAGGCCCGGGCCGATGGCCTGGCTTCCGAGGCGCTGAGCGTGCTGCTGGCGGCCACCACGGCGCTAACGGTCCTCGTCATTTTGGCCATGCCCTGGCTCAATCAGGCTTTGTTCGCCGGCTATCGCGATGATCCGGCGATTTTCGAGCTGGCCACGTTGCTGACGCGCGTCACCATGCCCTATCTCATGGCCATGACTCTGGCCACGCTGTTCGGCGGCATGCTCAATGCGCGCGGGCGCTTTGTCATGGCGGCGGCAGCGCAAAGCGTGCTGAATTTGACCATGCTGCTGGCGCTGGGGCCCATGGCGTTGCGCCTGCTGGCCCCGGAAACTTTCGGCTTTTTGCACGCCTGGCCGCCCGAGCAGGCGGCCCTGGTGGCCGCCTTGGCCGTGAGCGTGGCCGGCATGGGCCAGGCGGCTCTGGTCTGGTGGGGGGCGGTGAAGGCCGGGGCGCGCACGCGGCTGGCTTGGCCCAGATTGACACCCGATGTGCGCCGTTTGATCGCCGTGGCCGTGCCCGGGGCCATCGCCGGCGGCGCGCTGCAGATCAATATCGTGGTCAGCCAGGCTTTGGCCTCGTTCGAGCCGGGGGCGATCACCTATCTCAATTATGCCGATCGGCTCTATCAATTGCCCTTGGGCCTGATTGGCATTGCGGTGGGCGCGGCCATGCTGCCGCGGCTGTCGCGGCTGGTGCAAGCAGGCGATGGGGC
>CAZAGL010000247.1:0-3837 GCA_964484435.1 uncultured Caulobacteraceae bacterium | reverse complement strand
GGTCGAGCCGGGGGTGTGGATCGTCGCCGGGGTGGTTTCGGCGATTTCCATGTCGAGATCGGTGGCGATCAGCTTGAGGCCGCTATCTTGCGCCACCAGCAGAACGGAGGAGGAAATCTGGATGGTTGTGCGCCGCTCCACCACGCTTTGAACGTGGGTTAATGCTTTTAACAGCGCCGCGCGCTCGATCGTCAGCCGCATGCTTCTTCCTGTGCCTGTTGCACGGCCGCTCACCCGGACCAGGCCCGCCGGCGGATTGCACGGTCGGGCCCCACCTTAGCCTGCTTCGTGCGCGGGTGTCATCGGGGCGGGCATATTTTCCTGATCGGCACCCGAAAGATGGAAGGCAAGCGTGGAAAAATCCAAGGTTACAGATTGGAGCGGATGGAGCGCTCGATCGTTTCGATTTCTTCGCGCACTTGGGTGTCGCTTTCCAGCAATTCGGCCACACGATCGCGGGCATACAGCACGGTGGTGTGGTCAAAGCCGCCGAAGCGATTGCCGATATCGGGCAAGGAGCGCGTTGTCATGCGCGTGCAGATGAACATGGCGATCTGGCGCGGCCGCGCGATGGAGCGCCGACGCGAGCGCGCCAGCAATTCCTGCGGCGTCAGGGAGAAATGCTTGGCGGTCGTCTTGATGATGGAATCCACGGAGGGGCGTTTTTCGACCGCTGAAAACCGGCCCTTTAGCACGCGTTCTGCAAGTTCCATGGTGACCTCCCTGCCGGCCATTCCGACTTCCACCAGTAATTGACGCACCGCCCCATCCAGCAAGCGGCCGGGGCCACGCACCCGCTCGGCGATCAACTGAATCACGGGCTCATCGATTGCAAACCCGGGCGTCTGGGCCGCATATTGCGAGACCTTCATCTGAAGAATGCGCCGGCTGAGTTCAAAATCAGGCTCGCTGATTTCGCATTCGATGGCCCCGCGCAAATGGGCGCGCAGGCGATCATCAAAGCCATTGAGCCCCTCGGCTCCATGATCGGCCGAAAGCACCACTTGGCCGCCATTGGCCGTGACCACGGCGATGGTATCGAAAAACTCTTCCTCGGTGGCGCGCTTGCCGGCGATGCGCTGGACATCTTCCAAGATCAGCAGGGCATTGTCCCGGACCATGGCCTTGAAGCCGGAGCTGTCCTTCTTTTTATGGAGCGCGGCCTGGAATTCTTCGATGAAGATCTGCGACATCATATAGCGCACGCGCCGGCTGGGATCGATGCGCTGCGCCTCGGCGACGATGGATTGCAGCAAATGGGTTTTGCCCACGCCCGGGGCCCCGTGGAACAGCGCCAAAGGCAGGGCATCGGCCTCACCGGAGGCGATGGCCCGCGCCACGGAATAGGCGGCCTGATTGGAAGCCCCGACGCAAAAATTGTCAAAGGTGAAGCGGGCGCGCGTCTGGGCCGGCTCGATCGCGATGGGGCGCTCCTCGGCGCGTTCGGCCTGCAATTCCTTCAGGGGGGTGGGCAAATCCGATTCGATGCAGATCGTCACCGGGGATTTGAGATGGACCCGAGAAGAAAGATGCGCCTCAAGCCGGTGCTGGGCATTGCGTGTCACCCAATCGCGCGATGTGGCGCAATGGGTCAAGAAGACAAGAGAATCGTCATAGGCAGCAACCAGCGTGAGGGTTTCGAGCCAGGAGCGATAGGCCTCCACGCCGAACTCGGCACGCAAATCGTTGCGCACCAGTTCAAACGCGGCATGGGCACCTGCCGGCATCGAATGAAACAGCGCGACGTTTCTGAACTGACTCATGAACGCGAGCCCCCTTTCCCGCTAACTCGTATCGTTGGCGCCAGCCCCCTGGCCTTCATAGTCCATGGCATCACAAAGCGAGCCCGATGAGCACGAGCATGTTCGTATCCATGATGCGGATCAGCCTCTTTCCTTGGGCACTGGCGCGTCGGGGCATGATGAAATCTGAACGATCCCACCAATCAATGCGTCAGCTTGCCGCGCTCAGCAGCGCCCCATTTTCCTCCAAATATATGGGGTGTCCGGATAATTCATCCTTGTACGACCACACAGTGCTAGCACTCTCGCTATTGATCAAGTGGGTGCATGCAGGAAGCCGTGCTCGAAAAGCCGAGCCCATGAAAACTTCCCCAAAAAGCACCGAAAAAACAATGTAAAGGGGTTTGAAAAAAAACTGTCTTGACAAAAAAGACATGGTGGCCATGCCGAAAACTCGAATTTGGGCAAGCCCAAATGCAGGCCGCGCGCATGTTTTCGCAGCGCGCCGGCCAACGCTTTTTGGGTTGAAAAACAGGAAAATCTGCCCCTGCCTGCGGCCAAGGGGCAGAATGGTCTTGCTGGGGGATTAGGCCTCGGCGGCCCGGCTCAACGCCTTCACCCGGCCGGCCAAGCGCGAAACCTTGCGCGAGCCGGTATTCTTGTGCAGGACGCCGCGCGTCACGGCGCGCATGGTTTCCGATTCCGCCGCCACCATCGCGGCCTTTGCGGCGGTCACATCGCCAGCGGCCAAGGCCTCTTCCACCTTGCGCCAAAACGTGCGCATCCGAGAGCGGCGCGCGCCATTAACTGCAGTGCGCCGTGCGATCTTGCGGATCGCCTTTTGGGCGGAAGACGTGTTGGCCATGAAATAGGGGCTCCAGCGCTGGGCGCAAAGGAAAACGAGGGCGGGTCTATAGCCGTGCGGGGCCCGCGCGTCAATGCGCTTGACGCCTGGCGCTATGCAGGATGATCCTCGCTTTTCGCACCAGCGGGGAGGAGGCTAAGGCGGCGGGGAGGTTGGCCGCAGGGCCGAGGGGGGCATTAGCCCGCGGCCACCAAAGCCCCTTTTGCGCCGCGCGCCGTCTTTGGCATGATGCCGGGCGCAAGGTCAGCGATGTTGGAAATCGGCGGGGCGCTTTGCGATGAAGGCGGCCATGCCTTCCTTTTGATCCGCCGTGGCGAACAAAGCGTGAAACGCGCGCCGCTCAAAGCGCACGCCCTCACTCAGGCCGGTTTCAAAGGCCCGGCCGATGGCCTCCTTGCAGGCCAGGGTGGAGGGCAGGGAATAGGAGGCGATGGCCCGGGCCGCGGCCTTGGCCTCGTTCAGCAATTCGGCGGCGGGCACGATCCGGGCGACGAGGCCGGCGCGCTCGGCCTCAAGGGCGTCCATCATCCGCCCGGTCAGGCACAGATCCATGGCCTTGGCCTTGCCGACCGCGTGGGCCAGGCGCTGCGTGCCGCCCGCCCCGGGGATGACGCCCAGCTTGATCTCCGGCTGGCCGAATTTGGCATTCTCGGCGGCGATGATGAAATCGCACATCATAGCAAACTCGCAGCCGCCGCCCAAGGCAAAGCCCGCCACGGCGGCGATGATGGGTTTGCGCGTGCGGGCCAGGCGCTCCCACGAGCCGAGAAAATCTTCGACGAAGGTTTCTGGATAGGTTTTGCTGGCCATTTCCTTGATATCGGCACCAGCGGCAAAGGCCCGCTCCGAGCCGGTGAGGATGAGGCAGCCAATGCCGGGATCGGCCTCCAGGGCATCCAAGGCGGCGCTGAGATCGCGGATCAATTGCGCATTGATGGCGTTGAGGGCCTCTGGCCGGTTGAGCCGGATCAGCCCAACGCGCCCTTCGATCTCGATCAACACGGTTTCCAATTGCATGGGATCTCCTATCGCTTGGCGGCGCGCAGCCAAATGGGCGCGCAATCGCCCAATTGCTTGGCTTGGTAGCGCGTCGGGCTATGCCCTGGCCAGGGAAAGCGCCAATCGGACGCGCTTTGGGCCATCCATTCCAGTTTCGGCTCGTGCAACAGCAAATCAAGCGTCCAGGCGGCGTAATCGGCCCAATCGGTGGCAAAGCGCAATTCCCCGCCC
>CAZAGL010000246.1:0-3858 GCA_964484435.1 uncultured Caulobacteraceae bacterium | reverse complement strand
GCCAGCTTGCGCGCCCTATCGCTGGCGGATCGAGCACGCGCAAATCCTGCGCCCGCAGGATATCGGGCGCTTCGCGCAAGGCGGGGTCATCGCATCCATGCAGCCCAGCCACGCCATTTCCGATCTGTATTTCGCGCCCGCGCGGCTGGGGCCGGCGCGCCTGGATGGGGCCTATGCCTGGCATTCCTTGCGCCAAGCCCACGCCCGAATCGTCGGTGGATCGGATGCGCCGGTTGAGCGTGGCAGCCCGCTGATCGAGTTTTACGCAGCCATCACGCGCAAGGATTTGCAGGGGCAATCTGGCCTCGATTGGCATGTGCAGGAGCGGCTGGATCGCTTCGAGGCCCTGCGCTTGTTCACGGAGGCACCGGCCTTCGCCTCGTTCCAGGAGGCCGATCTCGGCTCCATCGCGCTTGGCAAAATCGCGGATATATCCGTGTTCAGCGTCGATCTGATGCGAGCCGAGCCCGCGGAGATTTTGCGCGGGCGCGCGCTATTGACCCTCGTCGGCGGGCAGATCGCTTATCAATCCAGCGATTGGTGATCTCCCAGCATTTGGGCCAGGACCGCGCGCACGCGTTCGGGCTGCTCCATCGGCAGCATGTGGCTGGTGCCGGGCAGTGTTTCAACGCACAGATCGGGCCAGCGCGCCGCCACCATATTGACGGAGCGCTGCAAGAACGTGGAGCCATTGGCCGCGCGCAGAACTCGAATCGCGCACCGCACGCGCCCCAAGGCCGCGTAGGGAGCATGACCCTGGGCCGCGAAGGTGGCGGCTTCAAAGGCGGAGCTGCAAGCCAATTCCACCCCATCGCCCGCGGGCCGCAGCCCATCTGCCAAATAATCGCGCAGCGTATCTGGTGAAAAAGCAGCGAACACACCCCGCCCCGTCAACCGGGCTTGCGCCTCCTCCAGGCTGGCAAATTGGGCGCGCCGCTTGGCCGCCTGGCGCATGGGCCCAAAGCGGCGGCGCAGATAATCCGCACCCGGCACCTTGCCCAGAAGATAAAATACCGGCGGCAACAGCACCGGCTCGATCAGGCACAGGGCGCGCACGGTTTGCGGCCGGCGCGCCGCGGCCAACAGCGCGACAATAGCCCCCATGGAATGGCCAGCCAGGATCACCGGCCCAGGAATATGGGCATCGAGCAAGCCCAGCACATCTTCGGCATGCACCTCCCAGGAGGTGTACGCGCGCGTCGGCAAAGGCAGGCTGGTGCGTCCATGCCCGCGTAGATCCACGGCGAGGATCTGCCAAAACTCTCCCAAGGGGGCCAGCAAAGCGCGATAGGTGCGGGCGTTAAAGCCGGTGGCGTGCAGGAAGATCAAAGCGGGGCGCGGCGGGCCATTCTGCTCGCCAAAGCGCAAGCCCGCCATGTCCCCATCGCGCAGAGAAAACCGGCAACGCTGCAAAGGGCCTTCGGCGAACTCATCCACCCCGCTTGGCATCCTGAATGGCCATGCGCCGCAGCACATTGCGGGCCCGGACCGATTGCACGTGGTCCGGTGCGCGGCGCAGCGCAATCTCGGCCTCCATCATGTGGCGAAACACCGTTTCGGTGGCCGATTCAGAGGCGGTATCGAGCAGCGCCCGCAGCGTGGCCCGCGACATCCTGCCCGGCCCGATGCGGTCAAGCGCCCCGGCCGTGCGGGCCCACGCCGCGCTCGAATCCATGGCATTGGCCATGCGGGCGTTGAACACGTCCTTCACCACGGGATGCAAACGCGCCTCCAGGAGGCGAACCGCGGCACCCGGCTCGGAATGCAAAACCGCCAAGGGATCCCCGAAATCATAGCGGGCGATCTCCTCGGCCAGCAAGTCGCGCATGGCGGGCATGGCGGCCTGCGCCACCGCGGACAGCTCTTGTTGCAATTGCGCAGTGTTATCCCCACCGCCAAAGGCCAAGGCCAAAGAGCCCGATCCGGAAAACACCGACGCGATATCCAGCCGCGCGGCCGGATCGGTGGAAAAGCCGCGCCCTTCGCCCAAGCCAAAGGCGGTCTCGTCATTGGCCTGCGCGCACACAGCCCGCAGCACGAATGTGCCATCGCTTTGACGAACGGCATTGCCGCCGGAAAACAAGCGCGCGATCGCCCCCCAGGGCGTCCAGGCGGCGGCGGGCGTGGGCGCAGAAGCGAGGAAAAGCGCCAATCCAAGGCCCAGCCCTTTGGATTTCAAATGGCTGGCACCCGAGTGGGCTCTTGTCGTCTTGGGCAATCTCTGCATGATGCGGCGCGACCCTGACCCAATCACCGAAGGCACAGGCCTTCTTTCGCCGATGTCTGGCGAGGTTGCAATCATTGCGCGGGCCTGCGCGTTTTTTGCCGGCTGAAATTTGATGGGCAGCGCCGCCCAGGCCGGCCACCAAGCATGAGAGGATTGCCGATGGAAAGCCAATGCTTTGATCTCAAGCTGGAGGACAAGATCGCGGAAATGGTGCTGAAGCGGCCCCAGGCCCTCAACACCATGATCCCCGAATTCTGGCGCGAATTGCCGGCTTTGATCAGCGCCCTGGATGATGCCGGCCAATCGCGGGTTTTGCTGATTTCCTCGACCGGCAAGCATTTTTGCGCGGGCATGGATTTATCGGTTTTCGCCAGCGGCATCGGCAATCCCGGTGCTGATCCCTTCGTGCGCGCCGAGGCCTTCCGCCACCAGGTCAAGGCCTTGCAGCACACCTTCAACGCCGTGGCCCATAGCCGCATCCCGACCATCGCCGCCATCCAGGGCGGCTGCATCGGGGCGGGCGTGGATTTCGTCACCGCTTGCGATATCCGCTATGCCACGCAGGATGCTTTTTTCCAGATCGCCGAGATCAATATCGCCATGACGGCCGATGTCGGCACCTTTCCGCGCCTGTGCAAGCTGATCCCCGATGGCTGGGTGCGAGAATTGGCCTATACCGGGCGGCGCTTGCCGGCCGCGAAGGCCAAGGAAATCGGCCTCATCAACGAGGTGTTTCCCAATCAAGAGGCCATGCTGGCGGCGGCGCGCGAAACGGCTCGCGAAATCGCCGCGCGCAACCCCCTGGCGGTGACGGGTTCCAAGGTTATGATCCAATACGCGCGCGATCATAGCGAGGCCGATGCCCTCGATTACATCGCCACGTGGCAGACAGCCATGCTGGCCCCGCCGCACATGGCCGAGGCGTTTGCCGCGCAGGCGCAAAAGCGCGCGCCGGTCTTCCCTGATCTCGCCCCCATCCCCAAGGGGCTGTGACGGGCCGATCAGATTTCAAAATCGGCAAGCCCGTCTTCAAACAGGGCAGCCGCGCCCATCTCAATGGCGGGCAGATGCGATGGGGCGCGGGCCAAAACCGCTTCACCATAAAAGGCGGCGATCGCCCCGATCTGATGGCCCGCTCCCGCCTTCGCGGCCTGGGCGCTGAGCGCGCCCTTGGCCAGCAGCATGCCGCCGACGACATCGCCGGCCAGTTGCAGAAATGGCGCGGCCCCGGTCAGCATGGCCCGGCGATCGGACTTGGCCTGATCGAGCATGTATTCCACGGCGTGTTCCAGCGCGGCGCAGCCGGCCTGCAGGCGCGCGCCAAATCGCCCGAGCCTGGCATCGCCCGAGCTGACCAGCTGCGCCCCCGCTTGCTGGCCCTCCAGGAGCATTTGGCGCATGGCCTCGCCGCCATCGCCCGCCAGCTTGCGGCCGACCAGATCGATGGCCTGGATGCCATTGGTGCCTTCATAGATCGGCGCGATGCGCGCATCGCGATAAAATTGCGCGGCCCCGCTTTCTTCGACAAAGCCCATGCCGCCATGAATTTGGATGCCCACCGAGCTCACCTCCACGCCCATATCGGTGCACCAGGCCTTGGCGATCGGCGTCAGCAAATCCTCGCGGGCCTT
>CAZAGL010000245.1:0-3876 GCA_964484435.1 uncultured Caulobacteraceae bacterium | reverse complement strand
AGGGCGCGATCATGGCCAGCGCCAAGGCCGGCCCCCAAGGTGCCAGCAGCGGGCGCATCCAGGCCCATTTTTTCTCCCACAGGCCGATGGCGATCAGGGTGAGCGCTGCGATGCCCGGAATGATCGGGCCCTTGATCAAGATGGCGAATGCGATGGCCAGCCAAAAGCCGATGGCGCTGAGGCGGCCTTTTTCGGCTGGCGCGCGCGTGCGCAGCCAGGCCAAGGCGGCAAAAGCGCCCGCCCCGCAAGCGCACAACACCGCATCGGTCTTGGCGATCATGCCCTCGGTGGACAACAGCACGCTGGCCCCGAGCAGGCAGGCCCCCAGCAAGGCCGGGCGCGGGGCGAACAGCCTTGCCCCGGCCAGATAGGCCAAGGCCGCTGCCAAGGCCGCGCCCAGCGCCGAGGGCAGCCGGTAAGCCCAGATCTCCCGGGCCGGGGCCGACGAAAACAACGAAACGCTGGCCGCCTGCAGCCAATGGATGCCGGCCGGTTTTTTGTTGCGTGCTTCGTTCTGGAAGCGGATGCGCACCCAATCGCCGCTTTCCAACATTTGCACGCTGGCCTGGGCAAAGCGGCTCTCATCGCGATCCAGCGGGGGCAGGCTGAACAGGCCAGGCAAGGCCATCAAAAAGCCGATCATGGCAGCCAAGGCTATGTTTCGGGCATGCATCCAGCCAAAACGGGAGGGGGGAAAGGGCACGGCCATCGGCTGTTGCTTAGCCGCGAAGCCAGGCAAAATCATGGAAAAGCATTGCCGCGCGGGCCCGCTTGCCGCATGAGGGGCGCGCTGGTGTCGCATCGGGGAGTGCCCATTGGGCGAAACGGTTGAATTGAGCGTGATCGCCCCGGTGTTCAACGAGGCGGGGGGCGTTATCGAGCTGGCGCGCGAAATCTGCGCCGTGCTCGATGGGCGCAGCTTTGAGCTGATTTTCGTCGATGATGCCAGCCGCGACGAGACCCGCGCTTTGCTCTCCCATCTGCGGGCCGAATTGCCGCAATTGCGCCTGATCGGTCATCGACACAATGCCGGGCAGAGCCGCGCTTTGCATTCCGGCGTGCGGGCAGCGCGGGCATCGATCATCGCCACCCTCGATGGCGATGGGCAGAACGATCCGGCCGATATCCCCAAATTGTTGCGCCAGTTCCAGCGCATGGATGCCCCCCATGGTTTGGCCATGGTGGCCGGCCAGCGCAGAAAACGCGAGGATTCGCGCATCAAATCCTGGACTTCGCGCGCCGCGAATGCCGTGCGCCGGCGCGTGTTGGGCGATGGGGCGCGCGATTCCGCCTGCGGCCTGCGGATCATCCGGCGCGATGCGTTTTTGCAATTGCCGTATTTTGATCACATGCACCGATATTTGCCGGCTTTGCTGCGCAGGGATGGCTGGAAAGTGGAGTTTTGTGAGGTAAATCATCGGCCCAGGCGCCACGGCCAATCCAAATATGATACGTTGGGGCGCCTTCGGGCTTCCATCCGGGACCTGCTTGGGGTGATGTGGCTGCTGGCACGGGCCCGCGATCCAATCGGCGTGGATGAATTATAAGCACGTTTAGAGTGAGGGATGGGTATGGCAAGCAACGGCAATTCTGATACGGCGCTGCGGCGCGCGCGCGGCGGCGGGCGGCGCGGGGGATCTTGGCTCACGCTGTTTCCGTTATTGATCATCCCGGTGCTGATTTACAATCTGATCGGCTTTTTGGGATCGGGTGGGCCAGACGGGGCCAAAGCGGTGCAGGACACGATGATGAGCGCGGCGCTGACCTTGCCCATGCCCTCCAACATTTCCTGGGTGATCGCTTGGGGGGATGTGCTGGTTCTCATCGCGCTTTGCCTGCTGTTCGTGGAATTGCTGAAAAGCACCGGCACAGGCACGATGGAGATATTCAATCATGGGCTATCCATGGTCGTATTCATTATCTGCCTGATTGAGTTCTTGCTGGTGAAATCCTTTGCGACATCCACCTTTTTCTTGATCATGACGATGTCTTTGCTCGATACCCTGGCCGGGATGATCGTCACCATTGTTTCAGCGCGTCGGGACGTGGAATTCGAGCGCTAAGGGTGGGTGTGAACAAAAAAGACACGTCCGGGCGGCTTGGCGCCCTGTTTGTCACCGAAGTGTGCAGATCGGTTTTGCCGGCCGCGCAGGCCCTCAACGCGCAGCTGGAGGCCATCGCGTATTCCCTGGCCGAAGAAGATGAGGCCGGGCAGGCCTGGTGCGCGGCCCATGCCTATCCCGGCTACACCTCCTATGGTTCGATTCACGATTTGGCATGGCGCTTTCCGCCCTTCGCCCACTTGAAGAAACTGTTCACCAAGGAGGCGAAGGCCTTCGCGGAGGTCCTGGAATGGGATTTGGGCAAGCGGCCGCTGCGTCTCGATAGCATGTGGGTGAATATTCTCGGGCCCGGGGGCGGGCATAGCGGCCATATCCACCCCCGCAGCGTGCTTTCGGGCACCTATTATGTCCGCGTGCCGGAAGGGGCCTCGGCGCTGCGCCTGGAAGATCCGCGTTTGCCCCTGATGATGGCCGCACCCAAGCGCCAGGCCCATTGCCAGCCCCAGCGCCAGGGCTTCGTCTATCTGCAGCCGCAGGCTGGCGAGGTAATTGTTTGGGAAAGCTGGCTGCGCCATGAAGTGCCGATGGGCGATTGCGAAGAGGATCGCATCAGCATCAGCTTCAACTTTGCCTGGGATTGATGGCGGGATTTGCAAAGCCACGTTAGGCCTGACAGGTTGCGCAGATGAGACCCGCCGCCCGCGCCCAAGCCGCCATCGAAATCTTGCAGGATCTGGATGCGCGCCATCGGCCCGCGGCCGACGCGGTCAAGGATTGGATGCTCAGCCATCGTTTCGCGGGGGCGCGCGATCGTGCCAGCATTGGCGACATGGTGTTTGGGGCGCTGCGCTGGCGCGCGTCCAGCGCCTGGCGCATGGGTGCGCTATCCCCGCGCGCCTGCCTGCTGGGCGCGCTGCGCTGGGGCTTTTCCTGGGATGAAAGCGCGTTCTTGTGGGACAGCGTGGAGCATGCGCCCAAAGCCCTGAGCCCCGAGGAATGGGGCCATCTCAACGGGCAAACGCCGCAAAGCCGCCTGGAAGGGGCGCCGGCTTGGGTCCAGGGCGATTATCCCGATTGGCTGGCCACGGAATGGGAGGCTGCTTTCGGTGCCGACGCGATCGCCGAGGGGGCGGCCTTGGCGGTTCCGGCCCCTCTCGATCTCCGTGTCAACACCTTGAAAGCCGATCGGCCGAGCCTGCTTGCTGCCTTGGCCGATAGCCCGCGCTTGGCGCAGCCGCCGGGCTCGACCCCGTTTTCGCCGCTCGGCGTGCGTATTCCCTGGCAAGAGGGGCGCAGCTTTGCCTGGGCCAGCGAGCCGGCCTTCCTCAAAGGCTGGTTCGAGGTGCAGGACGAGGCAAGCCAATTGGCCGCGCTCTGGAGCGGGGCAAAGCCGGGCATGCAGATCGGCGATGTCTGTGCCGGGGGGGGCGGCAAAACGCTGGCTCTGGCTGCTGCCATGGGCAATCGCGGCCAGCTTTATGCCTATGATGTCGATGGGGCGCGGCTTGCGCCGCTGCATGCGCGGCTTGAGCGCGCCGGGGTGCGCAATGCGCAGATACGCCACCCCACCCGCCGGGGAGGGGAGGTGGCGGATCTGCGCGGCAAGCTGGATCTGGTTTTGGTGGACGCGCCCTGCACCGGATCGGGCGTGTGGCGGCGCAATCCCGATTCCAAATGGCGCCTGCGCCCAGGTGCCTTGGACACCCGCCTGCGTGAGCAGCAGAGCGCTTTGGAACTGGCTGCGCCGCTGGTGAAGGCCGATGGGGCGCTGGTCTATGTCACCTGTTCGGTGTTGCCCCTCGAAAATGAAGGC
>CAZAGL010000244.1:0-3895 GCA_964484435.1 uncultured Caulobacteraceae bacterium | reverse complement strand
GGATGCCGGCCTCCTTTATCCCGCCTTCGAAACCGAAGAGGAATTGGAGCGAAAGCGCAAGATCGCCCAATCGCGCGGGCGCCCGCCGGTTTATGATCGGGCGGCGCTGCGGCTGACGCCCGCCGAAATCGCGGATTTGGAGGCCCAAGGGCGCAAGCCCCATTGGCGCTTCAAGCTTTCTGGCGCGCGCGTGTCGTGGAACGACCGCGTGCGCGGCCCGCAATCGATCGATACGGCCTCACTTTCCGATCCCGTCTTGATCCGCGAGGATGGGGCCTTCCTCTATACCTTGCCTTCCGTGGTCGATGATCTGGACATGGGCATCACCGATGTGGTGCGCGGGGAAGATCATGTGACCAATACGGGGGTGCAGATCGAGATCTTCCAGGCGCTTGGCGGGCGCTGCCCGGGATTTGCGCATTTTCCTTTGCTGGTGGGTGCGTCGGGCGAGGCGCTTTCCAAGCGCCTCGGCTCGCTTTCTGTGGAAAGCCTGCGCGAAGAGGGGATCGAGCCGATCGCCATTTGCGCCCATCTGGCCAAGCTGGGCACTTCCGATCCTGTGGAGGCGCGCCCCAGCCTCACGGTGCTGGCCGGCGAATTCGATTGGGGCAAGATCGGCCGGGCCCCCGCCCGCTTTGATCCCGATGAATTGCGCCGGGTGAATGCCCAGGCCCTGCACATCATGGAATACGGGGCCGCAAAATCCCGGCTGGCCGGTCTCAGTGCCGATCTGGGGGAGGCGTTCTGGCTGGCCGTGCGGGCCAATCTTGCCGTGTTCGCCGATGTGCGGGCCTGGGCCAGGATCATCGAGGGGCCGATTCTTCCCGTCCGACCCGATCCGGCCTTCGCCGAGGCGGCCGCCGCGCTTTTGCCGCCCGCCCCCTTCGATGGGCAAAGCTGGACGGTCTTCGTGGACGCCGTCAAGGCCAAGACCGGGGCCAAGGGCAAGGGCCTGTTCATGCCGCTGCGCCAGGCGCTGACGGGACAAGAGCACGGCCCGGAAATGGCGCCCATCTTTGCCTTGATCGGGCCGGATCGGGCCAGGGCCCGCTTGCTGGGCCAGCCGGCCTGAGCAAAGCGGTTAAACTGGCTCCATATCGAGGCCGAGATCGAGATTGGGGGCCGAATGCGTCAGCGCGCCCACGCTGATCACATCGACCCCCGTTTCGGCGATCAAAGCCACGCTTTGCAGCGTCACGCCGCCGGAAGCCTCCAGAACAACTTGCCCTTGGCGCATGGCCATTGCCGCGCGCAGATCGGCCAGCGAAAAGTTATCGAGCAAAATGGCGTGCGGCGGATCGATGAGGGCTTCCTGCAATTGCGCCAGATTATCCACTTCGATCTCGATGAGGCGCATATGCCCGGCCAAGGCCCGGGCGCGGCGCAGGGCCTGTGTAACCGAACCGATCGCCGCGATGTGATTATCCTTGATCAGCATGGCATCGAACAGGCCATAGCGATGCGGCAGGCCGCCCCCCGCGATGACGGCCTCCTTTTGCAACGCCCGCAGGCCCGGCAAGGTTTTGCGCGTGGCGGCGATGCGCGCGCGCGTATGCGCCACAGCCTGCACGTAAAGCGCTGTCAGGCTGGCGATTCCGCTCAAATGGCCAAGAAAATTCAGGGCGGTGCGCTCGGCGGTGAGCAGGCTGGCCGCTGGCCCTTCGATCCTGGCGATGCGATCACCGCGCTCAATGGCCTGGCCATCGCCGCGCAAGGGGGTGAACACCAAACGAGGATCGACCAATTGACAGGCCAAGCGCGCCGGGGCCAGGCCAGCCAGAACCCCGCTTTGCCGGGCAATGATGTGCGCAAGGATCCTGCCATCGCCGGCCAAAGCGGCGGTGACATCGCCGGCCAACCCGCAATCCTCGATCAAGGCGGCGCGCACCAGCGGCTCGATCAAAAAGTCGGGCAGGGCCATTATGCGAGCTCCAGCTGCGCCAAAGTGAAATAGGAATTGCGCGGCGGATCGATTGGCAATGGATGATCGGGGCAAAAATGCCCGCCGCGGCTTTCTAGGCGCCGGCTGGCCGCCCCGGCGATGATGCCGGCGGCCAAGACCGCATTGCTGGCCCCGTGCTCGCTGCGCAAACGGGCGATCTGGGCAACGGCCGCGCCGCGATTTTCCGCCGTGCGCACGACGCCCACATGCTGTTCCATGATGGTGCGCAGGGCCAAAAGCGGGCCGGGGGCGATCCGTGGCATGGATGGCATCGGCTCCGCCACCAAATGGGAACGGCCGATGATCTCATCCGCTGCCAGCCGCTCGGCGCAGCGCGCCGCGAATACCACGGCTTCCAGCAGGGAATTGGAGGCAAGGCGATTGGCCCCATGCGCGCCGGTGCAGGCGCATTCGCCGATGGCCGATAAGCCCTCCAAGCTGGTGCGGGCCCATAAATCGCTGGCAAGGCCCCCCATGTGATAATGCGCCGCCGGGGCCACCGGGATAGGGGCAACGCGCGGATCGATCCCGGCCTGCATGCAGGCGGCGAATACGGTGGGGAAGCTTTCGGGAAAGTGATCGCCGATGGCTTGGCGGGCATCGAGAAAGGCCAGGCCGCCTTCGCTGCGCAAATGATGGATGGCCCGGGCCACCACATCGCGCGGGGCCAAATCCCCCTGCGCGGAAAAGCGAGCCATGAAGGCCTTGCCGTGTGCATCCACGAGGTGGGCCCCTTCGCCGCGCAAGGCTTCTGTAGCCAAGGGGGCCGGATCGGCACCGATATCCAAGGCCGTGGGATGAAATTGCACGAATTCGGCATCGGCGATCAAAGCCCCCGCGCGCGCGGCCATGGCCAGGCCAGAGCCCAAAGCCGCGGCAGGATTGGTCGTCATGCGCCAGAGTGCGCCGGCCCCCCCGCTGGCCAGCACCACCTCCCCGGCCAGAAGATCCACCCGGCGATGGCCGTCATCGCGGCAGGCCGCACCGATGACGCGCCCATGGCCATCCTGCAGCAAGGCCTCTGCCGTCAGGCCGCTGAGCACTTCGATATGCGCGGCGGCGCGCACGGCCCCGACCAGCGCCTGCATGATGGCCTGCCCCGCGAGATCACCCGATACACGCGCCACCCGCGGGAAGGAATGCGCCGCCTCCAGGCTTTGCCGCAACGCCCCGCTTTCGCTGCGATCGAACGGCACGCCGAGGGCCAGGAGATCGGCCACGCGGGCCGGGCCATCCTTGGCGAGAATATGGGCGATCACGGGATCAACCAGCCCCGCGCCCGCCGCGATCGTATCGGCGGCGTGGGCCTCAACGCTGTCTTGCGGGGAAAGCGCCGCGGCCAACCCGCCTTGCGCCCAAGAGGAGGCGGCCGCCTCACCCAGAGGGGCAGGGCTGATCACCACACAGGGGCGCGGGGCCAGCCGCAAGGCCAGGAACAGGCCGGCCAAGCCGGCACCAAGAATCAGCACCCGTCCGTGCGGATCGGCCCCCCGCAACTGGGCCATTTTAGGCTGCCCACATCAGGAAATCGCCGGATTGGGCCGGGTGAACACCACTTCGGCATCGGCCGCCGAGAGCATCAGGCCTTCCATGCGCGCATTGCTGATCTGATCCAGCGCGAAATCATCGGGCACGTAATTGAGATCGGGCGTGACATTCTTCACCATGCTGGTGATTTCCAGCCCCGCATCGGTGCGCGTGGCCGTGCAGGTTTCTTCGGCGCGGGCGCGCACATCATCGCAGGTTTCGAAGGCCACGAAGGTGCAGGTATAGACATCGGGCTTATTGGTGCGAACGATGTTCATGGTCCCGGAAAGCGTGCATTTGCCTTCCCGGTAGGGCGCGGTGCGAAAGGCCCATGCTCCTTCGATCTTGGGCGGTGTGGCCGCCGCGCCGAGCAAAGCCAGGCAGGCCAGGCCCGCCAGGGCCGCCGCGGCAAGGGTGCGCGCGGGC
>CAZAGL010000243.1:0-3917 GCA_964484435.1 uncultured Caulobacteraceae bacterium | reverse complement strand
GTTGAGCCCTTAAAAGATGTTTCGGTGCTCATGTTACCTTCCACCTGATTGAGAAGAGGGCCTCGGTCACGGTCCGCTGAGCCAGCCGGCGCTCAAGCTGGTCGATGAGAGAATCCCGCTTCTCCATGATCTCGTCTTCCACCGTGAAAATTTCCTGCCGCTGGCGGCGCTGCTGGCGTTCCAGCTTCTGGATTTTCTCCTGGATAGAGTGCTGCTCCTCAAGCGTCACAGCCTGACGCGCCTGGCGGCGCAGCACCTTGATCTGCTCCTTGGTGTCGGCCAGCGCCTTCTCGGCCGAAAGCACCATGTCGTCGGCCCATTTTTCGAGCTTCTCGCGGGCCTGATTGAAGTGGGCGCTGTTCTGCTCAAGGGAGAGGCTGATCGTCGCCTTGGCGTGGCGCTGCGCTTCTGCTTCAAGCCGGTTGGCTATCGCGTCCGGGATAAGCGTCGGCGCATCGACGTGGCCGACGCAGCCAAACAGCTTCTCCATGGTTTCCTGATCCAGCGTCGCGCCATCGTCGTCAAAGCCGGAGAAGAGGAGATACTCCTCCCGCTCATAGGACTCGATCTGCAACCGTGTCAGAACGAGATGGCCGGATTTGCCGCGGAGTGCTTCGACGACGTGGAGGCGCGTGGCGTGGTTCGTGACGTCGAATGTGACGACGGCCGCGGGCGCTTCGAGTGATTTTCCGCCTTGAACCACCTTCTCTCCGAGAGGGTGTGACAGGCGATAGAGGAAGCGGCTCGGTTCCTCGCTCCGATCATGTCCAGGCTCTGGCTGGGACTTCGAGATGAGATGATAGCGGCCCGGCGAAATCTCGGGGCTCGGCGGGACCTTGAGATCGAAAGCAAGTGCGTCGTCGTCGAAATGAGCCCGCTCCGCCAGAATGAACCGCGTCAATAACCAAAAGCGCTGGCCGACCCGGTCGAGCTGGGCCTTGGCATCGGCTAGCCGAATGCGCAGTCGCTGGTGAACATCCTCATCAAAGCGCTCGAAAAGCTTGCGGCGCGTATCATCCATGCGGGCACGGATACTCTCGTCCATTTCCGCCTGGAGTTTCTGGAATGCCGCCTCGATCTCGTGTGGGTATCGACATTCCTGATAGATCGCCAGGATGCGCTTCTCGAAGTCGACCCCTGACTCGATGCTGCCCAGCACGTCGTCCGACGCACCGAACACCCCATTGAAAAGGCTGAATTTTTCGCCTAGCAGTTCGAGGACACGGCGATCAGCCTCGTTGCGCTCGTTCAGGAAATTGATCACGACGACGTCGTGCTTCTGCCCATAGCGATGGCATCGGCCGATCCGCTGCTCGATCCGCTGCGGGTTCCAGGGCAAATCGTAGTTGACGACCAGTGAGCAGAACTGAAGGTTCACGCCCTCCGCTGCGGCTTCAGTGGCGAGCAAAATCGTCCCACTATCGCGAAAGTGTTCGACCAATGCGGCGCGTACATCAATGGCGCGCGAACCGGAGGAACGGCCAGTTAGCCTGTTCTTTGCAAGCCAGGCTTCATAGATCTGCGTCGCTTCAGGACCGGTGTTGGTTCCATTGAAGACGACGACCTTGTCCTTGTAGCCGTGGTTTTCCAGGAAGCTCTTGAGGTAGTCCTGCGTCCTGCGAGATTCAGTGAAGAGGACCGCTTTACGCGCAGCGCCTGTTTCAGCCATCTGCGCAAAGCCAATGTCCAGAGCCTTGAGAAGCGTCTCGGTCTTGGTGTCGACAGGAATACTTCGCGCCCGCGCACTCAGGCGCTCCAAGAGCTCGATTTCTTCCTTCAGCTTCGCCCGGTCGATCGGCCCGGCGACGGGTTCTGATTCATCTGTTTCGGCGTCATCTGCGAGGATGTCGTCGAGCAGCTCGTCTTCGATCTCCTCTGCTTCGATAAGCCGTTCGGCAAATTCCGGATCGTCCTTGATCTGCTCGTCGCGGAGCGTTTCCAATCTCGCGCGCAAGGTGTCTAGCGTGCCGGCGATGGCCAGCGACGACGAGGCCAGCAACTTCCTCAGGATAAGAGCCGTAAGGTGTCTCTGGCGCTGTGGGAGTGCATAGCTGTTGGGGCGCTGCAAAAAGGCCGAAACCGCCTCATATAGCGAATGCTCGGCGTCGCTCGACGTGAACGGTCGGGTGATGGCCCGTCGCTCGGTGTAACGAACATACTCGACCACCTGATTGCGCAGCGTCCTCTTGCAGAACGTAGCAAGCCTTTGCCGCAAGTCCGTCAAGTTGCTGCCGGCGCTGGCATAACGCGCTCGGAACGCATTGATGTCGCCGAACAGGTGATCATCGATGAGCGTCGAAAGCCCGTAGAGCTCAACGAGTGAGTTCTGAAGCGGGGTCGCCGTCAGCAACAACTTACGGCAATCTTCCGTGGCCCAGCGGATACCCTGACCGACCTTGTTGCTGGGACGGTAGGCGTTCCGGAGTTTGTGGGCTTCGTCGATGACAACCAGATCCCACCCGATTGCCTTGATCTCCTCGCGCAACGCATTGGCGTAGTTGAACGAGACGATGAGAACACCCTTCTCGTTCAGCGGCGCTCGGCCGAGCCTGAGTTCATCCCGGTAGGTCTTCGCATCCAGAACCCGGGATGGAAGATTGAACTTCTCCGAAAGCTCCAATGCCCATTGCTTCCTGAGCGAAGCCGGGCAGATGACCAGCAACCGCCGCTTTCGCTCGGCCCAGAATTGGCAGAGGACAATTCCCGCCTCGATCGTCTTGCCCAGACCGACCTCGTCGGCGAGCAAGACACCCTTTGAAAGTGGCGATTCAAGCGCGAACAACGCCGCCTCGATCTGATGAGGGTTCAGATCGACAGCTGCGTCGAAGAGCGACATCGAAAGCCGATCCAAACCATTGGCGACTCGGCGGGTCAGATCATGCGCAAAGTATTTGGCGTGGTAAGCAGTTAGGGTCATTGCTCACCCTTCGGCGGCGAGCTTGCAGCCTTCTCGTCTTGTCCTTTAGCGACGTCACGCCCGGCCAGGCGCTCATATTCTTCGAACGCAATGACAACCACGACCGCTCGCCCATGCTTTTCGATAGCGACGGGTTCCGCACGCGCCATGTCGATCAAGCGCCCAAAGCTATTCTTCGCCTCGCGTGCAGCGATACGTTGCATCCTGGATCTCCCGAATTGGAGCTATTATAGCCATTCCAGTTGCCAGGGGAACCCAGAAAATCGGCGATTCTCTCAGCACAGCGATGCGGTGGCGGCGGCAATTTGGCCAAGCGTTAAACGAAAAAGAGATGCGCCGGCGTAGCGCATCTCGAAGATTGATAACTAAGAGAATCTCAAGCCGCGCAGAAGAGGCCGGTATCAGGCATGAGGCTGAGCGGTCGCCAGCTGCTGCGACAAATCAGAGGTGCTCTTGCGGATCTGCATCAACTCGTATGCCTCGATATCGGCCAAGCGATAGACCACCCGCCCGCCAATCTTTACGAACAGTGGCCCTTCGCCTGACCAGCGCCAGCGTTCGAGAGTTCGGTGACTGATGTTCCAGCGGGCAGCAAGCTGGATCTGGTTCAGATGCATGAATGTCATTTCGCTTCCTTTCGCAAGTTTTGGACTGACTGCGACAGGACGTAGGCTCGACGAAAAAACACTATCAAGGCATTCTTGCAGCGATGCCGCCATGATCAGCGAACAACTGCGCATGCGACCTTTTATGACGGTGTTCTCAGCAATATTTCTCGGTAGCAAGCGTCTCGATGAGACGATTTGGCCCGTATCCCTCTTCCTCCGCCATGCCGATCTGGGCTTTTCGATCCAATGGCAGAGCCGAGGGGTGCCGAGAGCGATGTGTCCGTCCCAGACGCCCCCGTGGGGGGGCGAGCAGAGCGTGGAGCCTGGATGCGAAAAACTGCCGGCCCCAAGAGAAAGTCAGCATACCAGCGGCTTTCCTTCAGATTTGAATT
>CAZAGL010000242.1:0-3927 GCA_964484435.1 uncultured Caulobacteraceae bacterium | reverse complement strand
AATCGGGCCGCGGCCAGCGACATGCTGCGCCAGGCCGCTGCGCAGGGCGCGCGCCTGGTGGCCAGCCCGGAAATGACGCCGCGGCTCGATCGTGATCGCAAGCGCATGCTGGCCCGTGTCGAGCACGAAGACCTGGCCGCAGAAATCAAGGCCTGGGGCCGCCTGGCGCGCGAGCACGGGCTGTGGCTGCTGCTCGGCTCGATGGCGGTGTGGGCGGGGGCGGGGCGCATCCATAACCGCAGCCTGCTGTTTTCGCCCGATGGCGATGTGTGCGCCCAATATGACAAGATCAATCTGTTTGATGTGGAATTGGGCGGCGGCGAAACCTATCGCGAATCCGAGGCGGTGCTGGCGGGAAATGCCCTGGTCACCCATCAAATCGCCGGTCAGGCCGTTTTGGGGCTGACCATCTGCTATGATCTGCGATTTCCCGAATTGTTCGGGGCTTTGGCCCGTGCCGGCGCGCAGATCATCGCCGTGCCTTCGGCCTTCACCCGCTTGACCGGCGCGGCGCATTGGGAAGTGCTGCTCAGGGCCCGTGCCATCGAAACGGGGGCCTTTGTCATCGCGCCGGCGCAAGGCGGATCGCATGAGGACGGCCGCGCCACCTGGGGGCATAGCATGGTGATCGGCCCCTGGGGCGATGTGCTGGCCCGCTTTGATCATGATGAGCCGGGCTTGCTGCTCGCGGATCTCGATCTCGCCCAATGCGCGGCCGCCCGCGCCCGCATCCCTGCTTGGCGCGGCGGGGGACAGTTTGGCTCGGTTTTATGATCCGCTATGCGCTGACATGCGCCAATGAGGATGAATTCGAGGGCTGGTTCCGCAATTCCGGCGATTTCGATGCCCAATTGGCCGCAGGGGAATTGATTTGCCCGCTATGTGGCAGCGATGCGGTGCGCAAGGCCCCGATGGCCCCGGCCGTGATCAAGACGCGGCGCGAATCCTTGCCCGGGATCGCCCAAGATCGCACGCTTGTGGAATTGCAGGCCCGCCTGGAAAAGGATTTTGAATATGTTGGCGAAGAATTCGCCGATCAGGCCCGCGCCATGCACGAAGGCGACGCGCCTGAGCGCGCCATCTGGGGCGAGGCCAGCAAAGCCGAGGTGCAAGATTTGATCGAGAGCGGGGCGGCCATCGCCGCTTTGCCGCCAAAATTGCTTCCCAAGCGGCGCAAGCAATTGAATTGAGGCCGTGCAAGTTCGGCTTGCGGCCAGGCGCGCCGCCGCTTAGCTGGAAGCATGCAGATTCCCGTTTCCCAAGCGCTCGCGCGCATCAAGCCCTCGGCCACCTTGCAGGTCACCGCCACGGCGCGCGCCTTGAAGGCTGAGGGCCGCGATGTGATCGGCCTGGGAGCCGGCGAGCCCGATTTCGATACGCCCGATCATGTCAAAGAGGCAGCCATCCGGGCCTTGCGCGAGGGCAAGACCAAATACACCGATGTGGACGGTGTGCCCGAGCTGAAGGACGCCATCGCTGAAAAATTCCGGCGCGATAATGGCCTGATTTATACGCGCAGCGAAATCAACGTCTCCCCCGGCGGCAAGGCGGTGATCTTCAATGCCATGATGGCGACCCTTTCCCCGGGCGATGAAGTCATCGTGCCGGCCCCGTATTGGGTTTCCTATCCCGATATGGCGCTTCTGGCCGGCGGAAATCCGGTTTGCGTGCCCACGCGCGAAGAGGATGGCTTCAAGCTCCGGCCCGGTGATCTGGCCCGGGCCATTACACCCAAGACGCGCTGGTTGATCCTCAATTCCCCATCCAACCCAACCGGGGGCACCTATAGCGCCGCGGAACTCAGGGCCTTGGCCGATATCCTGCTGGATGCGCCCCACGTCCTGATCCTCACCGATGACATGTATGAGCATCTGGTGTTCGATGATTTCGTGTTCAGCACCATCGCGCAGATCGAGCCCAAGCTGTTTGATCGCACCTTGACCGTCAATGGCGTGTCCAAGGCCTATGCCATGACCGGCTGGCGCATCGGCTTTGCGGGCGGGCCGGCCGCGCTCATTCGCGGCATGGGCGCGATCATGGGCCAATCGACCTCCAATCCCAATTCCATCGCCCAATATGCCAGCATCGCCGCGTTGAACGGCCCGCAGGATTTCCTGGCCCCAAGGGCGCGTGCCTTCCAGAAGCGGCGCGATCTGGTGGTTTCCATGCTCAATCAGGCGCAGGGCTTGAACTGCCGCCGGCCCGAGGGGGCGTTTTATGTCTATCCCAGCTGTGCAGCCGTCCTGGGCAAGCGCGCGCCCTCTGGGGCCATCCTCCACACGGATGAGGATTTCGCGCGGGAATTGCTGGAAAGCGAAGGCGTGGCCATCGTGCATGGCGCGGCCTTTGGCCTCTCGCCCTATTTCCGTATCAGCTACGCGACCAGCGAGGAGGTGCTGGAAGATGCCTGCGCGCGCATCCAGCGCTTTTGCGCGCAATTGCGGTGATCGCGGCGGCGCTGCGCCTCACGGGGCTGGGCTGGGGGCGGATGACGGCGCGCGCGTCCAGTATTCCGCTTGGCAAATTTGGGCCAGGCAGCCTTCCACCTTGAGAAGGCCATTGACCTGCAGCGAAAGTTTGGAGCGAAAAGCCCGGCCGCGTTCGGGCGAATAGACCATGCCGCCGACCCAGGTATCACCCTGCTGGTGATAGCCGCTCAAAATCATCAGGCCCTTGATGCGGCGCGCGCGCAAGGCGGCATCCTTGTTGCGGGCATCGATCAGAATGGTCTTGCCATCGGCCTCGCGTTTGAGTTCCAGGATCGTGCCGCACAGGGAATTGCCGCAGCGCGTGACGCTGACGAGCGCCGCGTCCTCCTTGGTGCGCCACAGGCCAAGCACCGCATCGGCATCGGCGCGGGCCGGCGAAAAGACTCCGCCGATCACAAGCAGCGTGCCCACGAGGCCCAAGCGCAGCGCGCGCCTCATGGGCTGCCCGCCACTTGGGATTTGGTGGGGGCGCTGACGGGAAAGCCCATCCGCATATCCACGCGCGTCCAGATCTGGCCTTTGCAGAACGGGCCAAAACAGCCATCCAGCCGCAACTGGTTCGTGCTGATGGCCGACAAGCGCGCACGATAGGTTTTGCCTTCGTTCAAGGCCCGCACCCGCCCATCGACCCAAGCATTTTCCTTGCGGCGAAAGCCGAACAGGATTTGCGCCCCGCGCAGCGGCGCCCCGCTGCGATCACGCAAGGTTTCGCCGCTCATCACCTCATTGCGCAGCCAGATGATCTCGCCGCACAGGCTGGCATTGCCGCAATTGGCGATGCGCACCACGGCCTTGCCATCGGTTGTCAGCCATTCGCCGAAGGCTGTCTCTGCGCCGACTAAAGCGAGGGCGCTGTTGCTGGCCCCGAAGAGCGCTAAAAGGGCGATGCCCAGCCGCAGAATCCAGGCCCGAAGGGAGGGAGGAGGCAAGCCGATCTCCGAAACGTGCACACCCTGGCCCAGCCAATGCGTGATTCCCGCGCATCAACCCCGCGCGTGCTCAGCTAACAACGCCATGCGCGCGCCTGCAATGCGATGCATGCGTTTTTTTACCATCTGTGGCAAACGTGGCCCCTCTTTGCGGGGATGCTCAATGCGCGGCGTGCTCGGCCAGCCAGCGCTCGGCGTCCAGGGCGGCCATGCAGCCAAGACCCGCCGCCGTGACCGCCTGGCGATACACCGAATCGGCGACATCGCCGGCAGCAAAGACGCCCGCCACATTGGTGCGCGTCGTGCCGGGCTCGGTGATCAGATAGCCATCGGGGCGCATGGCCAGCTTGCCCACAAACAGGCTGGTGGCGGGGGCATGGCCGATGGCGATGAACACGCCATGCACCGCGCGCTCCTGGGCCGCGCCGGTTGCAACCTCGCGCAGGCGCACGCCGGTGACTCCAAGCGGGTTTTCCGTGCCCAGAACTTCCTCAAGCTGGTGGCCCCAC
>CAZAGL010000241.1:0-3929 GCA_964484435.1 uncultured Caulobacteraceae bacterium | reverse complement strand
GGTTTCGACCAGGAAGCCCTCTTCGTGCGAGCGCCCACGAGCGATGATCACCCGCTCGACGCTGGGGCCCTGGGCGAAGAAATCCGTATCGGCGAATTTCGTCACCGCCCCTTCAACGCTGAGCGCGGGCGGGGCGCTCTGGCCCGGGAAATTCGTGGCAAGCGCGACGCGCAGGGCCGCCGCCTCGCCAATGCTCGGGCGGGCGCGGGCCGGGCCGGCTTGAGCCAGGCGCTCGATCAAATGGATAGGCGTGCCGGCGGAATCGAAGGCCGCCTTCACATAGGCTCCATAAACGCGCAGGCCATCGATTTTCTGTTCATAACGGGCAAAGCGCCGCCCTTGGCCATCGGTGAAATTGGCTGTTTCGCTGAGGCTGGCCAACGTGCGTGCATCCATGCCACGCGCGCTGAGCATGGCATCCAGGCTGGCGCGGACGGATCCACGCCGGAAACCGGCCATGGAACGCGCGTCGCTCGAAACCGTGGAATCCTGTTCGGATAAAATATCGGTATCCTGCGCCCAGGCCATGGAGGGTCCGAACGCACAGATTGCAATAGCGCAGGCAAATGCCCGCAATTCCCGCGACAGTGAATACTTCATGTTATCTCCCACTTGGTAGATGATTACAGGTTGCGCATAGATTTTTCTGCGTTGAATAGCAGAAAAACCGGAACGCACCTTCCCTCAGCGGGTGAAAGTGAAGCATTTCCAGAATTTTTCGCAAGGCAAAATTAACGAATTCTGTGGAAAGGCAGAAAATGCACATATTTGCCGCAATTTCGGATATTTTCCGCTGCAATTCGTTGAAATTCTCCTATAACGTGGAGAGTTTGATCGATGGTGGCTCGAAAGCGGGAATGAGGGCGTCTCGCGTACAGGTTGTTCTGTGGCGCAAGTGGTCATTTCCCTTGGCGGGCAATCTGCGCTATCACCGCGGCGCGGGGGCATTTGGCTTCTCTCCATCTCGATGGCGGACGTGGCGGAACTGGTAGACGCACTGGATTTAGGTTCCAGCGCCGCAAGGCGTGCGGGTTCGAGTCCCGCCGTCCGCACCATCTTTTTTGGCGCGATGGCACCCGCCAACCCATCGCGCGGGTTCGGCTTTGCTCCGCTCAGTCGCACCATGGAGCATGGACAAGCCCTTTGCGCGGCGCCATAAGCGCGCGCTTATCCTTGGCCAATTCGGAATGTCTTGAAAGCCTCGCCATGCAATGTACCCAGACTCAATCTGAAGGCCTGAACCGGGTTTTTCGCGTTGTCGTCCCGCGCCAGCAATTGCAAACCGCGCTGGATGGCAAGATTGATGAGGTGCGCCCCAAGGTGGCGCTGAAGGGCTTTCGCCCCGGCAAGGCCCCGATCGCCCATATCCGCAAGGTCTATGGCCCCGGCTTGCTGCGCGAAATCATCGAGAGTGAGGTCCAAAAAGGCACGCGCCAGGCCATCGAAGAGGCCAGCGTGCGCGTGGCCACGGAGCCGCATTTGCATCTGGAGGCCGATATCGAGGCCGTGGTGCGCGGCGAGGCGGATTTGGCCTTCCATTTTCATGTCGAGGTCATGCCCGATTTCGTGCCCGTGCAGCCTGAAGCGCTACGCCTGGAGCGCCTGGTCGCCCCCGTCGAAGAGGCACAAATCCAAGAGGGTGAGCGGGTATTGCTGGCCAATAACCGGTCCTGGGACGAGCGGGAGGGGATCGCCGAGGAGGGCGACCGCATCACCCTGGATTATGTGGGCCGGATCGATGGGGAAGTCTTTGAAGGCGGCAGCGCCGAGGGGGCCCAGGTCGTGATCGGCTCCAACCAATTCATTCCGGGCTTTGAGCCGGGCCTGATCGGCCTGCGCGCCGGCGAGGACAGAGCGCTCGAGGTGGAATTCCCCAAGGACTATGGGGTGGCCGATTTGGCCGGCAAGCCCGCCATTTTCGACGTGAAAATCATCAAGATCGAGCAGCCGCGCGATGCCGTGCTCGATGATGCCTTTGCCAAGCAATTCGGCCTCGAAGATGTGGGTGCGATACGCGACGCGCTGAAAGCGCAGATGGAATCGGAACATGCCAAGCAGGCGCGGCTTCGCATGAAACGGGCGCTGTTTGATCAGCTGGATGCGGCGCACAGCTTTGATCTGCCGCCTGCCATGGTCAACGCCGAGTTCGCGCAGATCTGGGCGCAGGTCGAGGCCGATCGCGCCCGTGGCGGCCTCGATGAGGAAGATGCCGCCAAGCCCGAAGACGTGCTCAAAGAAGATTATCGCCGCATCGCCGAGCGCCGCGTGCGCCTTGGTCTAATCCTCGCCGAGATCGGCGGGCGCAGCAATGTGCAGGTTTCGCAGCAGGAATTGTCCAACGCCATCGTGGCCCAGGCGCGCCAATTCCCGGGCCAGGAAAAGCAGGTTTTCGAGTTTTTCCAGAAAAATCCCAACGCCTTGGCCCAGGTGCGCGCGCCGATCTACGAAGAAAAGGTTGTGGATTATATTTTCGAGCTGGCCCAGATCGAAGAGCGTGTCGTCAACCGCGAGGAATTGTTCGCCGATCCGGATGAGGCATTGCCCCCCGCGCCATGACAAGGGGGCTTGCGCTTTGCCTCGGCGCTTCGCACATCAAGGCAGCCTTTGGGCGGATGATTCCGCGCAATGCCAAAATCTGAAGGAAGCGCGATGTTCGACCCCGCTGAAAAATTGATGAGCCTCGTGCCGATGGTCGTTGAGCAAACGAGTCGCGGGGAGCGCGCCTACGATATTTTTTCGCGCCTGCTGAAAGAGCGGATCATTTTTCTGACGGGGCCGATTGATGATGTCACGGCCAGCCTGATCGTTTCGCAATTGCTGTTTGCCGAATCAGAAAATCCGAAGCGCGAAATCGCCATGTATATCAATTCGCCGGGCGGGATCGTCTCATCGGGCTTGGCCATTTACGATACCATGCAATATATCCGCAGCCCGGTTTCGACGGTGTGCATCGGGCAGGCGGCTTCGATGGGCTCCCTGCTGTTGGCCGCCGGCGAGAAGGGCATGCGCGTTTGCCTGCCCAATGCGCGGGTGATGGTGCACCAGCCTTCCGGCGGGTTCCGGGGCCAGGCTTCCGATATCGCGCGCCACGCCGAAGACATGATCGCCATGAAGCGGCGGCTCAATGAGATTTATGTGCGCCATACCGGCCAATCCTATGAAATGATTGAACGCACGCTCGATCGCGATCACTTCATGAGCGCCGGGGAAGCCATGGAATTCGGCATTGTCGATCGGGTTTTTGAAAAGCGCGAATTGCCGGAAAACGAAACAAGCGGGGCCTCCTGACGGGGCAGGCTTTGCGGCCTGCCTTGGCGCGGCTTGCGCACGGCTTGCAGGCAGGCAAGGCCTATGCTGATATGGCTGGCAATGCGTGGCGAATTGACGAATTATCAAGCCAAATGGGCGTTCTATGATTCTGGTGTGCTGGCGTGCGAATTGACCAGCTTGGCTCGGGCTTGCTGAGGAGCCCTCATGAGTAAGACAACCAACGGCGGCGATTCCAAGAATACGCTGTATTGTTCCTTCTGCGGCAAGAGTCAGCATGAGGTGCGCAAGCTGATTGCTGGCCCGACGGTGTTCATCTGTGATGAATGCGTTGAACTCTGCATGGATATCATCCGTGAGGAGCACAAAACATCTTTGGTGAAATCCAAGGAAGGCGTGCCAACACCTCGCGAAATCAAGGATGTGCTTGATGATTACGTAATTGGCCAAGAACACGCCAAGCGCGTGTTGTCCGTCGCCGTGCATAATCATTACAAGCGCCTGAACCACGCCGCCAAGAATAATGACGTGGAATTGGCCAAATCCAATATCCTCCTGGTTGGCCCGACCGGCTGCGGCAAGACTCTGCTGGCACAAACCCTGGCGCGCATCATCGATGTGCCCTTCACCATGGCCGATGCCACGACATTGACCGAGGCCGG
>CAZAGL010000240.1:0-3955 GCA_964484435.1 uncultured Caulobacteraceae bacterium | reverse complement strand
GCAAAGGGGAAGGGCCCGGATCGGCACAAAAGGGCGCGATGGCGGCCGCGGCTTTGGCCTGATCCGTGATCTGCCCGCTGGCCTTCACCAAAGCGGCCTTCATCGCCTCCAGGCGGTCGCTGGGCACGAAATGGGTGGCGATGCCGGCCTCCAGGCAATCGGCGCCGTTCAGCCGCGCCCCGGTCAGCGCCAGCCAAATCCCGATCTGCCCCGGCAGGCGCGGCAGAAACCAGCCGCCGCCCACATCCGGAAACAGCCCGATGCCGGTTTCGGGCATGGCAAAGCGCGTGCGCTCGGTGGCGATGCGCAAGGCCCCATGCACCGAGATGCCGACGCCCCCGCCCATGACGATGCCGTCCATCACCGCGATGAACGGCTTGGCAAAGCGGTGGATGGCCGTGTTCAGCCGATATTCCTCGGCAAAAAAGCCCCTTGCCTCTTGGCCATCTTTTGCCCCGCTGCGGGCCAGCATGGCGATATCACCGCCGGCGCAAAAGCCGCGCTCCCCCATATGATCCACCAGCACGCAGACCACATCTGTCTGGCCGGCCCATTGGCGAAGCGCGGCCAGCATGGCGGCGCACATGGGCTGGGTCAGCGCGTGCAAGGCCTGCGGCCGATTAAGGCGGATCCGCCCCAAACCGCCTTCGATGCCGGTGAGAACCCAATCTGCGTCACTCAAGGATGTGCCTCGCCAAAGCCCAACATTGCCCGCAACGCCATCCGCGATGCAAGCCGGCTCTTCCAACACAATGCCATGGGGCGTCGACAAGGCAGCGATTCGGCCCTAATCGTGGCTGATGGGTTTATTGAGGAATTTGGCGTGCGCCGTTTCGGCTTTGGCTTGGCTCGCCCTGCCGGCCGGCTGCGCGCCGCGCCCGCCTTTGGGCTGCGTATTGGATTTGCCGGCCGAGATCGGCGGGCCGTTCGCCTTGCTGGATGAAACGGGCAAGGCCGTCACCCAGGCCGATTTCCAAGGCCGGCCTGCCCTTTTATATTTCGGTTTTACCTTTTGCCCCGATGTGTGCCCGCTTTCCATGCAATCGGCCAAGCTGGCGCTGGAGACGGCGGGGCCTTTGGGGCGCAGCGTCCAGCCTATCCTCGTCACCTTGGACCCGGCCCGAGATGATCCGGCCGCTTTGCGCGCCTATGTGCGCTCGGCGGGCTTTCCCGAGGGCCTGCGTGGCTTGACCGGCACCGCGGCGCAAACCACGGCCTTGGCCGAGGCCTTCAAGGTGGGCTGGGGGAAGGTGGGCGATGGCCAAGATTATGTGATCGAGCACACCTCGTTGTTCTTCGTGCTCGATCGCCATTGGAAGGCGCGGGCGCTGTATTCCAGCGATCTCGATCCAGAAAGCGCCGCAGCTTGCATCCATGCTGCGCTGCGTTAAAGAATTGTTTCTGTGTTAACCGGGGCGTGGCCCTGATGTGCCACACTCTCGGCGGTTTTGGGATGCGAGAGTGCACCGCACCCAACGGAGCTTTCCTGGCGCATGCTGTATTCGCTGTATGAATGGAACCGGGCGGCCTTCGCGCCCCTACATGTGGCCGCCGCCACGCAAAGCGCCTTGTTGCGCAATCCTTTCAATCCCGCAGGGGAAACGCCCTTGGGCCGGGCCGCCGCCGCCGCCGGGCAATTGGTGGAATCGGTGACGCGGCGCTATCGCAAGCCGGAATGGAATTTGCCCAGCACGCACATCAACGGCGTGGATGTCGGCGTCAAGGCGCAGGTTGTCTGGTCCAGCCCCTGGTGCTCTTTGGTGCATTTCCGCCGCGCCCCGGAAGGCTTGCGCGCCGCCGGCGCGGAGGGCAACGATCCGCGCGTGCTGATCGTTGCGCCCTTGTCGGGCCATTACGCCACCTTGTTGCGCGGCACGATCGAAGCCTTTTTGCCCGATCATGATGTCTATGTCACCGATTGGGCCGATGCGCGGATGACGCCGATCGTGCTGGGCCGCTTTGATCTGCACGATTACATCGATCATGTGCGCATCATGCTGCGCAAAATCGGCCCGGGGGCCCATACCGTGGCGGTCTGCCAGCCGGGCCCGCCGGTTTTGGCGGCCATCGCCTTGATGGCCCAGGAAGGCGATCCGGCCTTGCCGGCCAGCATGAGCTATATGGGCTCGCCCATCGATGCGCGCCGCTCCCCCACCGTGCCGAACAAATTGGCAATGGAGCGGCCCTTTGCCTGGTTCCAGGAAAACATGGTGCATACGGTGCCGCCGGTTTATCCCGGGGCGCTGCGCCAAGTTTACCCAGGCTTTGTCCAGCTTGCCAGCTTCATGGGCATGAATCTGGATCGCCATGTCAGCGCGCACTGGGATTATTTTGAGCATCTGGTGAAAGATGATGGCGATAGCGCCATCAAACACCGCGAATTTTACGATGAATATCTTTCGGTGATGGATTTGACCGAAGAATTCTATCTGCAAACCATCAAGGATGTTTTCCAGGAATTTACCCTGGCCCGCGGCATGTTCCAGCATCGCGGCGCACTGGTGCGCCCGCAGGCCATCACCAATGTGGCGCTCATGACGGTGGAGGGCGAAAACGACGATATCTCTGGCATCGGCCAGACGCAGGCCGCCCACGATCTATGCGAAGGCCTGCCGCAATCCATGCGAATCGATTATATTCAGGCCGATGTCGGCCATTATGGCGTGTTCAACGGCCGGCGTTTCCGCACGGAGATTTACCCCCGCATGCGCGCCTTCATCCGCCAATTCGAACGCCAGGAAGCCGGCAATGCCCGCGGCCGCGTTAAGGCCCGCGCCTGACTGTTGGCGATTCCCTCGTCACCATCCGCGCCCCTGATGGTGCGGACTTTCCCATTCGCCTGATCATCCAGCCCAAGGCCCGGCGCATCGGCCTGCGCGTCGATCCCGTATCGCGCCAAGCCATCGCCTTCGCGCCTTCGCGCCGCACCTTGCCGGCCGCCTTGGCCTTCGCCAAGGAGCGCGCCGGCTGGCTGGCCGCGCAATTGCGCGCGCTGCGCCCCCCCACACATTTGGCCCCCGAAGCCTTCATCCCGATTTTTGGCGAGCTGACCCGGCTGGAAGCCGTCAAGGGTCGCGGCCCGGCCCGGCTGGAGCCCGGCCCGCCGCCGCGCTTTCTCATCCCCTGCCCCGAAAGCGCCAGCTTTGAGGCGCGCGCCTTGCGGGCCTTGCAGGCCCTGGCCCTGCAGGCCTTGACCGAGCAATTGCAGGGCCCGATGGCCTTGTTCGGCGTGCGCCCGCTGCGCGTGCGCATCAAGGATACGCGCTCGCGCTGGGGATCTTGCACCAGTTCCGGGGTGTTATCGTTTTCCTGGCGGGTGGTCATGGCCCCGCCGCCGGTGCTGCGCTATCTCGCCGTGCATGAAATGGCCCATCTGCGGGAGATGAACCATTCACCGGCCTTTTGGCGGCTGGTGGCACAAGCCGATCCCGATTTCCGCAGCGCACGCGCCTGGCTGCGCCAACACGGGGCCGGCCTGCACGCCATCGGCTGAGGGCGAATTTTCTGGAAGAATTCGAGCCGATCCAATCGCAAGGCGAAAGGACCGGCCCAGATCCCCTACCGCTTGCGCTTGGAATTGCGCACCGCCGCCAGATTGGTTACCCGGCCGGTGGCCAAGGGGCGCACCTGCGCGGGCAGCGTTTCAAACAGCGAGGGCCATGGCGAATCGGCGGAGCCCACATCCACGGTTTCGCCAAAGCCGTTAAAGCGCGTGCCCATGGCCACCCCATAAGCGCCCGTCATGCCGATCTCGATGAGATCGCCTTCCGCGATATCGGCGGGCAAATGGAACGGCCCCTGGGCCGCATCGAGGCTGTCGCAGGTGGGGCCAAAAAAGCGGAAGGGGGCCAATTTGGCCCGGCTTTCGCCATGGCGCAGCAGCCGCACAGGGAAGGGCCATTTGACATGCGCGGCATCGAACAGATTGCCATAAGCGCCATCGTTGAGATAGAGC
>CAZAGL010000239.1:0-3981 GCA_964484435.1 uncultured Caulobacteraceae bacterium | reverse complement strand
CGCGATGAGGACGGGGTTCTGCGCTGCGCCGGCGGGCGGGCGCTCAACGTCACGGCCACCGGCCCCAGCTTGCGCCACGCGCTGAAAAGCGCCTATGCCGCAGCCGGCGAAATCGATTGGCCAGGCGGCTTTTATCGCAGGGATATCGGCTGGCGCGCCTTGGTGTGATCACCAGCCCCTTGTGGGCGCACGGGCCATGCCGCAAGGTGCAAGCGGAGGAAATCATGGCGGTGCAAATCAGCGGCTCGGAGGCCGAAGCCTTTACCGGCACCAAGGATGTCGAGGAGCGCGCCCGCTTCGATTTCGCGGCGCTCAGCGCCTGGATGGAAACGCAGGTCCCGGGCTTTGCCGGGCCGCTTGGCGTGCGCCAGTTCAAGGGCGGCCAATCCAATCCCACCTATGAGTTGATCACCCCAAAGCGCGCCTATGTGCTGCGCCGCAAGCCGCCCGGAAAGCTGCTGGCCTCGGCCCACGCGGTGGATCGCGAATTTCGGGTGATTTCGGCCTTGCACCCCACCGGCTTTCCCGTGGCCAGGCCCTATGCCCTGTGCACCGATGAGGCCGTGATCGGCACCATGTTTTACATCATGGAAAAAGTGGAGGGCCGCATTCTGTGGGATGGCCGCCTGCCCGATCTGCCCCAGCCGGATCGCGCCGCCGTCTATGAGGCGCAAATCGCCACCCTGGCGCGGCTGCACGGGCTCGATCCGCTGGCCATTGGCCTTGGCGATTATGGCAAGCCCGGCAATTATTTTGCCCGCCAGATCGATCGCTGGATCAAGCAATATCGCGCCTCGCAAACCCAGCCGATCGCCGCCATGGATCGGCTGATCGCGTATTTGCCCGATACCATCCCGCAAGATGATCACACCTCGATCGTGCACGGGGATTTCCGGCTCGATAACATGATCCTCGCCCCAGATGCCCCAAAGGTGCTGGCCGTTTTGGATTGGGAACTCTCTACTCTGGGCAATCCCTTGGCCGATTTCACCTATTTCTTGATGAATTGGGTCATGCCGGCCGAGCAGCGCGGCGGGCTGGCCGGGCTCGATCTCAAGGCGGCCGGCATTCCCGACATCGCGCAGGCGGTGGCCATGTATTGCCAGCTTACCGGCCGCAATGGCTTGCCGGCCTTGGACTGGTATTTCGCCTACAACATCTTCCGCCTTGCGGCGATTTGCCAGGGCATTGCCGGGCGGGTGCGCGATGGCACGGCCGCCAGTTCGCACGCCATGGCCATGGCCGCGCGCGTGGAGCCATTGGCCGATGCGGCCTGGCGCTTTGCCAAAGCGGCCGGCGCGTGAAATGTTACGATCAGCTTTCGGGGAGAACACCATGAAACGGATAATCATGATCGCGGCCTTGGCGGGCCTGATGATCGGGCCGTCTGCGGCGCAAGAGATCAAGTTTGATCAGTGCGTGTTGGCCGGGCGCCTGATCGCGGAGGCCGCAAAGCCCGCCCAGGCCAATCAATTGATCCGCATCCGGGCCGGGAAAATCATCGATATCGTGCCCGCCAGTGGCGGCGCTGGCTGTGAGAAAACCCAAAACCTCTCGGGCCTGACGGTGCTGCCCGGCCTGATCGATGCGCATGTGCATCTGCTCTCCGAGCTCGGCCCCGATTCGCGCCTCAAGGAAGTCACGCAATCTTCCGAGACGCTGGTTGTCGAAGGCGCGGCCAATGCCCGCAAAACCCTGCTCGCCGGCTTTACCACCGTGGTCGATCTCGGCGGGGAGCCGGGCGCGATCTTTGCCCTGCGCGATGGCATCGCCGCCGGCAAGCTGGCCGGCCCGCGCATCCTGGCCGCCGGCGCGGCGATCACCCCCCATGGTGGGCACGCCGATATCCACGGCTTCCGCCCCGATGTGATGGCCGGGCTCGATCGCTCCAACACCTGTTCTGGGGCCGATGATTGCCGCCGGGCCGTGCGCGAAATGGTGCGGGCCGGGGCCGATGTCATCAAGATCACCGCCACGGGCGGGGTGCTTTCCAACACCAAAGCCGGCCTTGGCCAGCAATTCACCGATGCGGAACTGAAAGCGATCATCGAAACCGCCCACGCATTGGGCCGCAAGGCCGCCGCCCACGCCCATGGCAAATCCGGCATCGACGCCTCCTTGCGCGCCGGCATCGATTCGATCGAGCACGGCACCTATGGCGATGCCGAAAGCTTCAAACTTTACAAAGCGAACAATGCCGTGCTTTCCCCAACGACGCTGGCAGGGGCCACGGTGGTGGCTCAGGCCGACAGCGGCTGGCTGACACCGGCCCAGCGCGCCAAGGCCCTGGAGGCTGGGCCGCTGATGCTGGACATGCTGCGCCGCGCCCGCCTGGCAGGGGTGCGCACCATGTTCGGCACCGATACCGGCGTTTCCAAGCACGGCGAAAACGCCAAGGAATTCGCTTTATGGATCGAAGCCGGCTTCACCCCCAGCGAGGCAATCCGCGCGGCGACCCTGGGCGTGGCCGAGCATTATGGCCTGGCCGATGAGATCGGCTCGATCGCGCCGGGCAAAGCCGCCGATCTGATCGCGGTGGCGGGCGATCCGCTGGCCGATGTCACCCGATTGCAGAATGTCGCCTTCGTGATGAAAGCCGGAATGGTGCACAAAGCACCTTAGCCGAGCCCAAAAGCCCCGCGCACCCCATCGACGACGAATTGCGCGGCCAAAGCGGCCAGGATAATGCCGAAAATCCGGGTAATCATGGCCGCCACCGTAGCTCCCATGAGGCGCGTCAGCGGCCCGGCCAACAGGAAAGCCAATAGGCACAGCGCCAAATTGGCACCCACCCCGGCCAGCACGGCGGCACGCGCGCCCGGCGTTTCGTTCTGCGCGAAATACAGCATGGCCGAGGCGATCGCCCCCCGGCCCGGCGATCAGGGGAATGGCCAAGGGAAAGACCGAGATATCATCATGCGTGCCCGGATGGGCGGCCAGATCATCGCGCACGGCCTCGGCGCGCTCGGTGCGGCGCTCGGTACGCTTTTCGAACAGCATGTCGATGGCGATCAAAAACAGCAATAGGCCGCCGGCAATGCGAAAGGCATCCAGGCTGACATGGAGATTTTTCTCCAGCAGCCATTGGCCGCCATAAGCAAAGGCCGCCAACACGCCCGTGGCGATCAGCACGGATTTGATGGCCATTTTGCGCCGCCAGGCCGGCGGAAACTGCGCCGTCATGGTTGCGAAAATGGGCGCGACCCCAGGAGGATCGATCACCACGAAAAACGTCACGAAGGCGGCGACGAACAAATCCAGCATGCCTGCCGCATAACGTGCTTCGCGGGCTTTGGCGAGGCTAAAGCCCGATGGAAAACTGCGCGCTGGTTTTGGCCTTCACTTCATCGAGGCTGACGCCCGCGGCGAGTTCGATCAGGCGCGCGCCAGCCGGCGCGATATCGAACACCGCGAGATCGGTGATCAGCCGATCGACCACGCCCACACCCGTCAGCGGCAATTGGCATTGGGGCAGGAATTTCGGGCTGCCATCCTTGGCGGCGTGCTCCATGACCACAACCACTCGCTTGACCCCGGCGACCAAATCCATGGCCCCGCCCATGCCCTTGACCATCTTGCCCGGCACCATCCAATTGGCCAAATCCCCGGTCTGGGAAACCTCCATGGCCCCAAGGATCGACAGATCGATATGCCCGCCGCGGATCATGGCAAAGCTATCGGCGGAAGAAAAATAGGAGGTCTTGGCCAAAGCCGTGATCGTCTGCTTGCCGGCATTGATGAGATCGGCATCCACCTCATCCTCAAACGGGAAAGGGCCCATGCCCAGCATGCCGTTTTCCGATTGCAGCGTCACCTCCATGCCGGCAGGAATATAATTGGCCACCAAGGTCGGGATGCCAATACCGAGATTGACGTAAAAGCCATCTTGCAATTCCAGCGCCGCGCGCGCGGCCAATTGATCACGTGTCCAGGCCATCACGCCATCTCCCGCTTGCGCATGGTGCGCTGCTCGATCCGCTT
>CAZAGL010000238.1:1953-3985 GCA_964484435.1 uncultured Caulobacteraceae bacterium | reverse complement strand
CGATGGGGCGCTGGTCTATGTCACCTGTTCGGTGTTGCCCCTCGAAAATGAAGGCGCGATCGCCCGGTTTTTACAAAGCCATCCCGGTTTCATGCCGGAAGCGATCGATTTTTGCGATCCCGCGTTGGCCAATCTGGTGCAAACACGCAAACTGGGTGTGCAATTGAGCCCGAATCGCACAGGCTGTGACGGATTCTTCGTGTGCAAGCTGCGCCGGACAGGGTGAAAAGCCGGCTTGCGGGCATGGTATCCATTTTTTAAATCCCTTTTTGTTACGCTGACGCCATGGCGCATCCTATCGATCCTTCCATTCTGGCGGCCGCCAATATCAGCCCGCGCACCGGGCTGGCCACGGATTATCTCAACCATTTCAATGAAGTGGCCATGCTGATCGGCATGTTGACCGATATGCCGGAGGCAGCCGAGGATGTGATCGCCTGGCAGGCTTGCAGTTATGGGGAGCATTTCCGGCGTTCAGGTTTTCGTGATCGGGATCTGGCCATCGAGGCGTTTGACCTGATCGAGCCGCCGACGCGTCAGGCCTTCCAAGAGGCCTTGCATCAAGCTGAGAATGCGGTGCGCGATGTGCAGGCGCGGCTGATCGAGGGCATGGATCCGGCCAAATTCTGCGCCGATTGCGCCGCCGATCTGTATGAAAAGATCGCCGCGCTGGATGCCGTGATTACCGGCAATGCGGCGCACGCGGATGAGGGCCAGGCCGCTGTGGATGCGCTATTTGACTGAAGATGGGCCGGTTTGGGAACCTTCCTGGATCGAAGCCAGATAGGCGCTCAGCGCATCGATTTCCGCGAGGCTGAGCGAAAATTTCGGCATCTCGACGGCACCGACATGCACGCCCTGCTGTAATTCCTCGCGCAGCACATCGAGGCGATAGCGCGCGCTGATCTGGCGAAATTCCGGGGCCCCGGCCAGGGGGCTTGGCCCGGCTTTGGTGGTATTGTGGCAGGCGCCGCAGCGCGCGCTCGCGATCTGCGCGCCGGCGGCGAGCATTTCCGGCGCCGCACCAGATTCAAATGGGGCGGGCCGCGAAGGCGGGCCCGCGCAGGCAGCCAGCGCCAAGGCGATGAGAGCGCCAAAGATCCAGTAAGGCGGCTTGCGTGCGGGTGGCATCCTTACTCCCGGCCAGGATGGCCCAATCTGACGTGTTCGCGGGGAATTGACCAGGGAAATCTCCGTGCCCGCCTCATGATGGACGGCCTCGTGCAGGCGATCTTTGGGAATGCCTTGCGCAAATCGCGCAAATGCGCTGGAACGCCTTAGCAAAGAGAATCCGGGCGCGCAGCATGGCCAAAATCCTCATTGACAACGACGAAATCGATGTTCCCGGAGAATACACGCTGTTGCAGGCCTGCGAGGCGGCGGGCCGGGAAATCCCGCGCTTTTGCTATCATGAGCGGCTGTCCATCGCCGGCAATTGCCGCATGTGCCTGGTTGAGGTGAAGGGCAGCCCCAAGCCGGTGGCCTCGTGCGCGCAGCAGGTGAAGGATCAGCGCCCCGGCCCGAACGGAGAGCCGCCCGTGATCATCACCCGCAGCCCGCTGGTCAAAAAGGCCCGGGCCGGGGTCATGGAGTTCCTGCTGATCAACCACCCGCTCGATTGCCCGATCTGTGATCAGGGCGGCGAATGCGATTTGCAGGATCAGGCCATGGCCTATGGCCGGGGCGGCTCGCGCTTTGAGGAAAACAAGCGCGCGGTTGTCGATAAAAATATGGGCCCGCTGGTGAAAACCGCGATGACCCGCTGCATCCAATGCACGCGCTGCGTGCGCTTTGCGCTGGAGATCTCCGGGGCCCCGGAGATCGGTGCCATCAGCCGCGGCGAGGATATGGAGATCACCACCTATCTCGAAGCCACGCTGCGCAGCGAGCTTTCGGCCAATGTCATCGATTTGTGCCCCGTCGGCGCGCTGACATCCAAGCCCTATGCCTTCAATGCCCGGCCCTGGGAATTGAGCAAAACCGAAACCGTGGATGTCATGGATGCCGTCGGCTCCAACATCCGTCTGGACAG
>CAZAGL010000238.1:0-1853 GCA_964484435.1 uncultured Caulobacteraceae bacterium | reverse complement strand
GGGGCCAAGCTGGATGGGCGCGGCCCGCGCCAAGGCTGGCTGTTCAATTCCACGATTGCCGGGATCGAGCAGGCGGATGCGATTCTGCTGATCGGCACCAATCCGCGCCTTGAGGCCCCGCTGATCAATGCCCGCATCCGCAAGGCCTGGCGCGCCCATGCGCTGGCCATCGGGATGATCGGCGAGGCGGCGGATCTCACTTATCCCTATCAACATCTCGGCGCGGGCCCACGCAGCCTGCAAGAGATCGCCTCTGGCCAGCACGCCTTCGCGCAGGCGCTGAAGGCGGCCAAGCGGCCGATGCTGATCCTCGGCATGGGGGCTCTGGCCCGCGAGGATGGCGGGGCTGTCCTGCGCCTGGCCGGCAAAATCGCCGAGGAGTGCGGCCTGATCCGGCCCGGCGATGCCTGGAACGGCTTCAATGTCTTGCACACGGCCGCCGCGCGCGTGGCCGGGCTGGATTTGGGCTTTGTGCCCGGTGATGGGGGCATGGATCGCGCGGCCATTCTGGCTGCGGCAAACACCGGCGGCCTCGATGCCGTGTTTTTGCTGGGCTGCGACGAATTGGCCCTCTCCAATTCCCGCGCTGTGAAGATCTATCTCGGCAGCCACGGAGAGCGCGGGGCCGCAGAGGCCGATATCGTTTTGCCGGGTGCGGCCTATTCCGAGAAAAACGCCATCTGGGTCAATACTGAAGGGCGCGTGCAATATGGGCGAAGGGCGGTGGCCCCCAAGGGAGAGGCGCGCGAGGATTGGGCCATCATCCGCGCCCTTTCGGCCCGGCTGGGCAAGCCCTTGCCCTATGATGATCTCACGGCCTTGCGCCAAGCCATGATCAAGGATCACCCCACTTTTGGCGCGGTGGATTATGCCCCTGGCCCGATCGGGGTGGAATCCTTCCGGCCCGCAAGATTGGGCCATGACGGCCCGCTTCTTGAGGCATCTTTTGCCTCGCCCATTCGGGATTTCTATCTCACCAATTCCATCGCCCGGCTCAGCGAAACCATGGCGGCCTGCTCGGCTGCCGCCAAAATGGCACGGGGTGACCAGCCAGCACATGGGGGCCAGCATGGCTGAATTGCTCGCGACCTGGGGGCCGATCACCGGCTTCTTGTATGGCCTGGCGCAGATCCTGGCTTTCATGGTTGGATTGTTGCTGCTGTTGGCGTTCGTTCTGCTCTGGGATCGCAAGACCTGGGCGGCCGTGGCGCTGCGCAAGGGGCCGAACGTGGTGGGGCCGTTCGGCCTGCTGCAATCCTTCGCCGATTTCATCAAATTCGTGCTGAAGGAGATCGTCATCCCCGCGGGGGCCAACAAAACGGTGTTCCTGCTGGCCCCTTTGGCCATGTTCACCTTGGCCTTCGTGGCCTGGGCGGTGGTGCCGGTGGCCCCGGGCTGGGTGATTTCCAACACCAATGTTGGGGTGCTCTATATCCTGGCGATTTCGTCCTTGGGGGTTTACGGCATTATTTTGGGAGGCTGGGCCTCGAATTCCAAATACCCATTCTTGGGGGCGCTGCGCTCCACCGCGCAGATGATTTCCTATGAAGTTTCCATCGGCTTCGTGATCATCACCGTGCTGCTGCTGGTGGGCTCTTTGAATCTGAGCAAAATCGTCGATGCCCAGGCCGGCGGCTTTTGGATGTGGCACGCCTTCCGCTTTCCCACCGTGTTCATCATGCTGCCGATGTTCGTGGTGTTTTTCATCTCGTCCTTGGCCGAAACCAATCGCCCGCCCTTTGATCTGCCCGAGGCGGAATCCGAACTGGTGGCCGGCTATCAGGTGGAGTATTCTTCCACGCCCTATCTGCTGTTCATGATCGGGGAATATCTCAACATCGTGCTGATGTGCG
>CAZAGL010000237.1:0-3989 GCA_964484435.1 uncultured Caulobacteraceae bacterium | reverse complement strand
CGTGTCGCTGGTTCGATTCCAGCCCCAGGCACCATTGTTGTTGGCGCGATGGCACCCACCAACCCATCGCGCGGGTTCGAATTCGCGCCGCTCAATCGCGCCATCGCCACGCGCGAAATTGCGCATACAGCCTGAGGGTGTGCCGAACTTGACGCTTTGTCAGCTTCGCGCCATTTTCGATCGCTCTCAGGATCAGCGCATGCATACCCCATCGCAGGCCCGGCCCGCGCAATCGCCACCCGCTTCGCGCGATCCCCTGGTTTGCATCATCGGGGCGGGCTCATCGGGCATCGCGGCGGCCAAGGTGCTGGCGCAAGCGGGCATCCGCTTCGATTGCTTTGAAAAATCTGACTGCGTTGGCGGAATGTGGGTGTTCAAGAACAGCAATGGGCTCAGTTCGGCCTATCGCTCTTTGCACATCAACACCAGCCGCGACAAAATGGCCTATTCGGATTTCCCGATGCCGACCGATTTCCCAGATTACCCCCACCACGCGCAAATCGCCCAATATTTCAACGCCTATGTCGATCATTTCGGCTTTCGCGAGCGCATCCGCTTTCGCACCAGCGTGCGCCATGTCAGCCCGCGCGAGGATGGCCGCTTTGATGTGCGGCTCGATAGCGGCGAAACCGGCGTCTATGACGCTGTGTGCGTGGCCAACGGCCATCATTGGGATCCGCGCTTTCCCGATCCGCCCATTCCCGGCCAGTTCGATGGCCTGCACATGCATTCCCATCATTATGTCGATCCCACCGAGCCGCACGATCTGCGCGCCAAGCGCGTCGTCCTGGTTGGCTTCGGCAATTCGGCGCTGGATCTCGCCTGCGAACTCGGCCGCAAGGAAAACTGCGAGCAGGTCTATCTCTCTATGCGGCGCGGCTATTGGGTGGTTCCGCGCTATTTCGGCTCCAAGGTGCTCGATTATGCCAGCCCCCATCCCAGCCAAGATCCGCCTTGGCTGATGCGCGCTTTGCCAGGATGGTTGCGGGCCCGGCTGATCGAGCGCCGCATCCGCGCCATTATCGGCCGGCCGCAAGACCACGGCCTGCCAGCGCCCGATCACCCATTCGGTGCCTCACACCCGGCCATCAGCCAGGAAATCTACAACCGCATCGGCTCAGGCGATGTGCACATCAAGCCCGACATCGCCCGCTTTGAGGGGAAAAGCGTGCATTTTCGTGATGGCAGCCAGATCGAGGCCGATGCCATCATCTATTGCACCGGCTATCATATTCGTTTCCCGTTTTTCGAAGAAGGCTTTTTTTCGTTCACGAACAATGACATCGCCTTGTGGAAACGCATGATCGAGCCGCGCTTTGCCAATCTGTATTTCATCGGGCTGGTCCAGCCACTGTGCGCCATGATGCCAATCGCCGAGGAACAAGCCAAACTGATGCGCGATCACCTTTTGGGCCAGTATCTCGCGCCCACGCGGGCCCGCATGGAGCAAGAGCGCGACGCCATGCACCAAGCCGTCAAGGCGCATTATGTGCCATCCGCGCGCCACACCATCCAGATCGATTGTGCGGCCTACACCTATGATTTGCGGCGTGAATTGCGCATTGGCCGCAAGCGGGCGCTGGCCGCGCGGGCGGGCTTGGCATGAGCGAGACGGCCTCCGCCGGCCTGCACGCTTCCGGGCGGCGCGCCTTGACCAAGGCGGCCAATCGCCAGGCCATCCTCGATGCGGCGCGCCGGGTCTTTGCCCGGCTGGGCTTCGAGGCCACTACCATCCGCGACATCATCCGCGATACGGGGCTCGCCTCGGGCACGTTTTATAATTATTTCCAATCCAAAGAGGCGGTGTTTCAGGCGCTGGAAGATGATGGCGTGCGCCGCTTTCGCCCTTTGCTGCGTGAGCGCTTGGCCAATGCCACGAGTTTTGAGGATCTGGTGCACGGCTCCTTGCTTGCCTATTTCCGCTTCGTCGCGGAGGAATACAGCGAAGCGGGGCCGCTGGCCGGGATCGCTTTGCGCCATGGTGCAGCCGATACGCCCGAAACCCGCGCCGTTTTCCAAGAAGTCCGCACCGCCATCGAGGCGGCCATGGCCCGCGGGGCCGCGCCCCGGATCGATGCCGATTATTTCACCGCCGGGGCCATTGGCCTGGCCCGCGAGGTGTGCGCCCGCATGCTGCTGCGCGTGCCGCTGGATCTTGTCGGCGCGGCCAGTTTCTGCACGCTGATGTTGTTGGGTGGGGCTCAAACCACGGCGTCGAGGGGCTGACATGACGAGGTTCAATAGGCTGCTGATGCGTTGGGGGGCGGGTGCGATGCTGAACCGGCCCGCTTCCCTCCTGGTGCGGCAATCTGGGGGCCGCGCGCGCATCGTGGCGGGCCGCACGCTCGATCCACGCTTCCAGTTCCTGGAACATCGCGCCAGAGCCGCGCAGGCCAAGAACGCGGCCAGCCCCCTGGCCGAGCCGAGCGATGCCCTGGCCGCGGGCCGGCAGCTGGCGCGCGCACGGGCCCAGACGCGCCTGCTCACCGATTTGTTCGGCGGCCGGCAAGAGCCCGGGATCAGCGTGCGCACCCTGCACGTCGATGGCGGCGATGGCCCTATCGGGGCGCGCCTCTATTCCCCTTATGACCAAGATAAATCCTTACCGATCATGGTGTTTTTCCATTTCGGGGGCGGCGTGGTTGGCGATCTGGAGACGTGCCATTCCTTTTGTTCCATGCTGGCGCGCTATGGCCAAACGGCGGTGCTATCGGTCGATTACCGGCTGGGGCCGGAGCATCGCTTTCCTGCCGGGCTGGACGATGCGCTGGCGGCCTATGCCTGGGCCGATGCCCATGCCGCCAGCCTGGGCTGCGCGGCCCGCCCGCCGGCCGTGGGCGGGGACAGCATGGGCGGGAATTTCGCCGCCGTAATCTGCCAAAGCCTGAAACAACGCGGCCAACCCCAGCCCAGCCTGCAATTGCTGATTTATCCGGCCTTGGACATGGTGACGCAAGCCAGCTCGGATTTGGACTTCGCCGATGCGTTTCCCTTGACGCGCGAAACCATCGATTGGTTCCTGGAAAATTATCTCCCGCCGGGCGCGGATCGCGCCGATCTTCGGCTTTCGCCGGGCCTGGCTCCGGATGTTTCGGGCCTTGCCCCGGCTTTGGTATTCGCCGCCGGATTCGACATCCTGGCCTCCTCGGTCGAGGCCTATGCCGAAAAGCTGCGGGCCGCCGGTGTGCGCGCCATTCATCAGCGCTTTGACAGCCTGGCCCACGGCTTTACCGCGTTCACTGGGGCCATCCCGGCCGCCGATCGGGCTTGCCGCAGCATGGCGCAAGCCTTTGGCCGGGCCCTGCGCGAAAACTGAGGAAAGGCAGGCAAAGGCGCTTGTCAGGGCAGGCAGGCTCTGCCATAAGCCGCTGCTCAAAGGGGCCGTCTATGCGGCCTCTTACCCCCAGGATGCGGGCGTAGCTCAGGGGTAGAGCACAACCTTGCCAAGGTTGGGGTCGGGCGTTCGAATCGCCTCGCCCGCTCCATTTTCTCTATCAAGATCGATTGCCGGCATGCCTTTACCCCCATGGCCTCGGGGGCGAAACGCCGATGCGCCGGTGATCCGATGCATTCTCCTGCGGGGCGCTCGAAAAAGCGTTCCATAACGCGAAATTCCACCATGCGCCCGAAACCGCCAGACAGCCGCACCGATCCTCAGCGCATTTCGGGCAAAAGTGTCGTCGTGGTTTTGTGCCCGAAAATACGGAGATCCAAACAATCAAAGCATCGAAACCAGCGAAATCGGGCTCCGATTTCGCTGACGATGCCCTGGATCCCCGGCTTCGGCTGCGCCGAACCGGGTATGACGCAAAACATTGTAATTGTTCGCTATTTTTCGTCACGCCAAAGGCCGCGCGCAGCGCGGAGCATTGGCATCCCTCGTCAACATGGATCCCCGGCTTCGGCTGCGCCGAACCAGGGATGAGGCAAAACCTATCCGCCCTGGAAAAAACCGCTTCCATAATGGGCCCATGTCCTGGATGCGCCGT
>CAZAGL010000236.1:0-3997 GCA_964484435.1 uncultured Caulobacteraceae bacterium | reverse complement strand
GATGCCTTTTGGCGCGATCCCGGCACGGTCGATGCCCAAAACTTTGAGGCGCTTAAGCGCGTTCTCATGGCCGAGCATCTGGTGAATGGCGGCTTTCACACGCCCATGGCGCTGGAACTCTTGGTCAAAGGGGCCATGGCGCGGCTCATTGCGGCTGGCCAATTGCCCAGTTCCGCAGACGGGCCAGCGGCCCATTCCTTGTCTCACACGGCCATGATGGGCGCGTCATGAGCAGCATCCCGCTGGCGCGCCAATCGCACACGCAGGGGGGCGGGCCGGTGCCGTCTGTGGCCAGTGCGCGTGCTGTTCCTGTCGCGCAGCGGCTGCGCGCCCCGCCCATCGCCCTCGATGCGACCCGCCTGGTGCGGCGCATGCTGCGCCCGGCTCCGACCGGGATCGACCGGGTGGATCTGGCGTATTTGCGGGCTTTCCTCGGTCGCGAAAACGATCCGTGCCCGGAGCGTTTGGGCGCGGCCCGGTGCTTTGTGCATTTGCCGGTTCTGGGCTTTGTCGAGTTGAAATTGGCGGGCCTGCGCGCCTTTGTCGGCGCCATGGAAGCCATGTGGCGCAGCGGGCGTGGGCGCTGGCGTGTGCTTTTTCGATGCGCGGCCTTGCTGGCCGGGGCGCGGCTGGTGCCAGCCAAAACCGCAGGCTCGCCCGGGATTTTGATCATCGCCTCCCATTTGAATTTGGAGCATTCTTGCGCCCTGGAGCGCTTGCTCGCGCGCACCGGTTTGCGCCTGTGCGTGTTTTTGCACGATATGATTCCGGTTGAATTTCCACAGTTTGGCCGGGCCGATGGCGCGGCGCGGCATATGGCGCGGCTGGCCAGTGCACGCCGCCTCGCGCAGGCCATCATCGTCAATTCGCAGGCCACTGCGCGCGCCATCGCACCGTTTCTGGACCCCGCGCGCCCCATCCCGGTTGTGCCGGCTCTGCTCGGGATCGAACGGCCGATTGCCAAAAATCCGGTGCAGCGCCTGCTGGCCCGCCCGTATTTTCTCTGTGTCGGCACGATTGAGCCGCGCAAAAATCATCGGCTGCTCCTCGATATCTGGCGGGGCATGGCCACAGAGCGCCCCGATGATCTGCCCAATCTGGTGCTTGTCGGGCGGCGCGGCTGGCTGAATGGCGATGTGTTCGCCGATCTGGACAAAACCCCCGCCGGGGTTCACGAAATCAACGACGCATCGGATGCGGATCTGCACGCTTGGTTCCGCCATGCCGTGGCTGTATTGGCCCCGACTGTGGCGGAGGGCTATGGCCTGCCGCTCGGCGAGGCCTTGGCGCATGGCATTCCGGTGATCGCCAGCGATCTGCCCGCGCACCGCGAAATCGGAAAGAATGCCCCCGTTTATCTGCGGCCGGATGATGCCGGTGCCTGGCGCGCCGCCATCGAGGAGTATGCGCTGCCCCATAGCGCGGCGCGCGCCCAGCAAATGCACAGGCTCGCCGGGTGGCGCGCCCCGACTTGGGAGGAACACTTTGCCATCGTTGAGGATTTTCTCGCCGAATTGGCATAGTAGCGACGGTGCGGATGCCCTCGCCAATCTGCTGCGCGCCATCGTGCTGCAGGGCGATGTGGTGGGGGCGCTGGTGCTGCGCGAACTGCACACGCGCTTCGGGCGCGAAAACATCGGCTATCTGTGGCTGTTCGGGGAGCCATTGATGCTGGCCAGCGCGGTGGGGCTGATGCATGCCCATGCCAAACTGGGCTTCGCCGGGGGCCTCGAAACCATGCCTTTCGTGATCGGCGGCTATTGTTATTTCATGGCCTTTCGCTCGATCGTGTCACGCGCCGAATCGGTGATCGAAGCCAACCGGCCCTTGCTGAATTTCCGCCAGGTGACCTTGTTCGACATGCTCTTGGCGCGCGCTTTGCTGGAAGCGGTCAGCACCATCGTGGTGATGAGCGTCTTGCTTTATGGGGCCTATGTATTGGGGATTGGCGTGCCGCTGGGCCGCCCGCTCATCATGTTCGTCTCTCTGGTGGTGTTGATCTGGTTTTCTTTCGCCCTTTCCATGGTGGTGGCGGCCTTGGCGGCCAAGAGCCATCTCTTCGCACGGATCTTGCACCCCATCTTGTATCTGTTCTTGCCGCTGTCTGGGGCATTTTATGTGTTCGGCTGGCTGCCGCCCGGGGTGCGGGAATTTCTTCTCTATCTGCCGCTCGCGCATATTTTTGAAATATCGCGTGTCGGATTGTTTGCTGATTTCACATCGCCCTATATCAATTATCCGTATTTAATGTTCTGGTGCCTGGGGCTCAGCTTTATCGGACTTGTGCTTCTGCGTCGGACGCGCCGATCCATCCATGTGAGTTAGCCATGCCAGACAGTTCAGGATCTCTTCGCGATTTTGGCGCACTTTTGCAAACCTTGCCGCAGCGCAAGATCGTCGAATCCTGGCACAAGCGCCTGCCTTTCCTCGTGTGCGTGGTCCTGCCGGCGCTTTTGACCTTTGTGTATTTTTTTGCTTTCGCCTCGAAGCAATATGTGTCGGAAACCCTGTTCTTGGTGCGCAGCGCCGAGGGCTCCAGCCCCAAACTGGGGGGGCTGGGCGAGCTGCTTTCCGCGGGCGGCGGGTTCGGCACCGCCGAATCGGAGGCCCGCGCGGTCAACAATTATCTGATTTCGCATGATGCGATTGGGGCGATGCGCGCCAAGGGCGTTGATCTTGTTGCGATTTATCGCCGGCCGGGCATTGATTGGATCTCCCGGCTGGGTTCTTCCCGGCCCAAAGCCGAGACGCTGCGGCGGTATTTCCGCTCCAAGGTGCATGTGGCTTTCGATCCGCCTTCCGGGGTGACGACGCTGCGCGTGCGTGCGTTTTCGCCGAAGGATGCGCAACGGATCGCGGCCACTTTGGTCGCTCTTGGCGAAGCGCGGGTGAACGCCTTCAACCAGCGCGCCAATGAGGCGGCCCTGGCGGGGGCGCGCGCGGGCATCACCGATGCCGAGCAGGAACTCAGTCAAATCCAGCGCCGCTTGACATCCTTCCGGGATCAAAAAAGCGATATCGATCCGATTTCCACGGCCAGCGCCCGCCAGAATCTCGTCGCGGGCCTGGAAAAGGAATTGGCGGCCGCACGCACGGAGCAGACCGCCGCGCTGCGCGCTCTGCCGGCGGGCTCCCCGCAATTGGCGGCGCTGGCGGGGCGGGTCGATGCGCTGCAAAAGCAGATCGCCAGCGAAGGCCAGCGCCTCACGGGCTCGGCTGGTGCGGTTTCGCCGCGGCTGGCCGATTATGAAGAGCTGAAGCTGCAGCAGCAATTCGCCGCGAACCGCTATGAGGCGGCGCGCTTGGCCCTTGAGCTTGCGCACAAGCAGGCGCTGAAGCAGCAGCTGTTCATGGCGGCTGTGGTCCATCCCAATTTGCCGGAGAGATCCACCGCGCCCGATCGCCTGGGCTCGGTGCTGACGGTGACAATCGGGCTGTTCCTGATCTATGCCATCGGCTGGCTGATCATCGCCGGCGTGCGCGAGCACGAAGGGTAAGGGGCGGTCCGGGGGCGTTTCGGCGCGGCACGGGCATCTTCGCTGATCCCGATCGCCGCGCTCGCCCATCCCGAAGCGCGTTGGCCATCGCCGATGAAGGAAAATCGCTTCGTGCGTTCTGGAAAGCATTTCGCTTTTTGCGCGCAATGCCTAAATGGACACGAATGCCCATGAGGAGAGAGCATGTCCTGGACATCCGTTCCCGCAATCCCACCACGAGCCCATCAGCGCCAAGGCGGCGTGGCCGATGATATCGATTTCGAAATCAAGGGCCAGGAATTGCAATTTGTCGAGATCGAGCTCGATCCCGGCGAAAGCGCCGTGGCCGAAGCCGGGGCCATGGTGTGGAAGGATGCCAGCGTGGGCATGTCCACCGTGTTCGGCGACGGCGGGGGCCAGCAGGCCGGCTTCATGGGGGCTCTGCTGGGCGCGGGCAAGCGCCTGCTGACTGGTGAAAGCCTGTTCACCACCGTGTTCACGCATAACGGCCAGGGCAAAGC
>CAZAGL010000235.1:0-4001 GCA_964484435.1 uncultured Caulobacteraceae bacterium | reverse complement strand
AGGCGCAGCTGGATGCCATTCAGCGCGCCGCCCCTCCGGGCTATGCTAGCATCGTGCAATTGGAACGCGCCGGCGTGTTCATGGCCAAGCAACAGGGCAAAGAGGCCTTGGCGGCCTTTGATACGGCCGCGGCCGCTGCCAAGACCAAGGAATTGGGGGCGCTGGCCCAGTTGCGCGCCGCTTATGTGGCCGCCGATTCTGGCAATACGGCCGATTTCAAGCGGCGTGTGCAGGCTTTGATCGATGCGGGTGGTTCGTTTGGGCTTCTGGCGCGGGAATTGGCCGGCATGCAGGCCTATAGCGAGGGCGAGTTTGCCGCCGCGCGTGAGCAATTCGAGTTCATCCGGCTTGGTGGGCTCGATGCGCCGCCCGGCCTGCGCCAGCGCGCCGGTTTGATGCTCAGCCTTTTGGGTCCGGAAGTGAAAACTGGCGAGGCGGAGCCGGGCGCGGCAACGCCCGCCGCCGCATCGCCAACCGCCCCAACGCAAGGATCCAAGCCATGAGCGCGACAAGACCTCTGATCGTGCTCCTGGCCGCGGCCTCGCTCTCGGCCTGTTCGACGGTTTCGAGCATTGGCTCAGCCATCTGGCCCTTCGACGGCGGGCCTTCGAAGGCCCCCGATGATACGAAAGATGGTCGAATTTCCATCCTGACCTTCGAGCAAAAGCTCGAAGCCGAGCCGGGCCTTGCCGGCACGTTGGTTTTGCCCGAGCCGCGAACCTTGGCGCAATGGGCCCAGCCCGGTGGGGATGTCACCAACGCGCCGGGCTCGATCGCCGGCTCGGCCGAACCGAAAATCCTGTGGCGGCGCGGGGTTGGGGGGGAATCCACCGCGCAATCGCGCTATGCGTCCACGCCGGTGATCGCTGGCGGCACGCTTTATGTGCTGAGCATTGGGCAAACCGTGCGGGCCTTTGATGCGGCCAGCGGCAATCCCAAATGGTCGCGCCGTCTGAAATCGGATAAACCGCGCGATAAGGTGGCGCAGGGCGGCGGATTGGCATTCGCCGATCAGCGCGTATTCGTCACCAGCGGCTTTGGCTTCATTGCGGCGCTGGATGGCGAAACCGGCAAGGAAATCTGGCGCACGCCCACCAGTGCGCCGTTCAGCTCCGCGCCGACGGTGCTGGATGGGCGGGTGTTCGCCTCCACCAATGAAAGCGAATTGCTGGCCTTTGATGCCCAAACGGGCCGGATTTTGTGGAATTATCAGGCCATCGCCGAGCCGGCGCGCGTGCTGTCTTCCTCCAGCCCGGCGGTCACGCAAGATGCGGTGGTCGCGCCCTTTGCTTCGGGTGAGATCGTGGCGCTCTCGCCGGGCAATGGCCGGCGTCTGTGGGTGGATGCGCTGACCCGCTCAGGCCGGCTGACTTCGCTTTCGTCCATCAATGATGTGGCGGGGCGCCCGGCCGTGGTCGATGGGGCGGTTTATGCCGTCAGCCATTCGGGCGTGCTGGCTTCGGTGGATTTGCGATCGGGCCAGCGGGTCTGGGCCAAGGGCCTGGCCTCCACGCAAACCCCTTATGTAGTGGGGGATGTGGCCTTTGTCGTCTCGACCGATAGTGAACTCGTGGCCTTTCACCGCAAGGACGGCAATATTTACTGGACCGAGCAATTGCAGCGCTACACCAACACCAAAAAAAGCAAGGGCCGTGTGACGTGGGCCGGGCCGATCCTGTTCGGCGGGCATCTGGTGGCCGCCTCTTCGCAGGGCGAAATGGTGTTTGTGAATCCCGAAAATGGCGAAGTGGTCAAAACGCTGAATATCAAGGCAGCGGTATTCGTGCCGCCCGTGGCCGCCAACGGGATTTTGTATGTGTTGACCAATTCGGGCCGCCTGATCGCTTTGCAATGAGCCTGAAGATCGCCCTGGTTGGCCGGCCCAATGTGGGCAAATCCACATTGTTCAATCGGCTGGCGGGGCGCAGGCTGGCCATCATCCATGATCAGCCGGGCGTCACCCGCGATCGCCGTATGGCGCAAGGGCGCCTCGGCGATCTGGATCTGGAATTGATCGATACGGCTGGCTTCGAGGACGTGCTGGATCAATCCTTGGAAGCGCGCATGCGTTCCCAAACCGAATTGGCGATCCAAGAAGCCGATGTGGCGCTGTTTTTGATCGATGCCCGTGTGGGATTGACCCCGCTGGATCAGCGGTTTGGCGAATTGCTGCGCCGATCGGGCCGCCCCGTCGTGCTGGCCGCCAACAAATGCGAGGGCAAAGCCGGGGCGGCCGGGCTGCTCGATGCCTATACCTTGGGCCTGGGTGAGCCGATCCCCCTTTCTGCCGAGCATGGCGAGGGCCTGTCCGAGCTGTACGAGGCCTTGCTCGCCGCCGCCCCCGGCCTCACCGCACCCAGCGCCGATCCCGAGGCCGAAGATGTGGCAGGCCGCACCCGGCCCATCCGGCTGGCCATTGTCGGGCGGCCCAATGCCGGCAAATCCACTTTGCTCAATGCGCTGATCGGCGAAGATCGGATGCTGACGGGGCCCGAGGCGGGCATCACCCGCGATGCGATCACGGTGGAATGGATCTGGAAGGATCGTGCCATCAAGCTGACGGATACGGCGGGCCTGCGCAAAAAAGCGCGCATCGAGGCCTCGCTGGAACAGCTTTCGGTAGGCGATACGCTGCGGGCGCTGCGCTTTGCCGATGTCTGCGCTTTGGTGATGGATTCGCGAGAGGCCTTCGAAAAGCAGGATTTGCAGATCGCCGATCTCGTCGTCCGCGAAGGGCGGGCGCTGGTGTTGGTGCTGGCCAAATGGGATGTGGTGGACGATCCCCAGGCGCGCTTCACCGAGCTGAAACTGCTGGCGGGCGAAACCTTGCCGCAGGCGCGCGGCGCGCCGGTTGTGCGGGTGGCGGCTTTGGCGGGCCGGGGCCTCGATCCGTTGATGGAGGCGGTGACGCACGCCTATGATGATTGGAACGCCCGCATCCGCACCGGCGATCTGAACAACTGGCTGCGCCATGCGCTGGAGCGCCACCCTCCGCCGGCGGTGCGCGGGCGGCGCATCAAGCCGCGCTATCTCACGCAGATCAAAGCCCGCCCACCAACCTTCGTGTTGATGTGCTCGCGCGCGTCCGAGCTGCCGGACAGCTACAAGCGCTATTTGGTGAACGGCATCCGTGAGGCCTTCGAGCTGCCCGCCGTGCCGATTCGCTTGCATGTGCGGCAAAATCGCAATCCCTTTGCCCCCAACGAGGATTGAGGCCGGCTTGCCGGCTGGCATGCGCAAGCTGTGGAAGATGACCCCAAGTTGGTTTTTTCGGCACCGATTGCGTGGTTACATGCGCCATGGCTGCTGATGGAAATCCTTTACCCCCTTTTGGCAATGGGCGCACCGCGCCGCATAATCTGGAGGCCGAGCAGGCGCTGCTTGGGGCCATCCTGTTCGACAACGAAACCTTTAATCGCATCACCGATCGGCTGAAGCCGGAGCATTTCTATGATCCGGTGCATGGCAAGATTTTCGATGCCTTGATGCAATTCATCCGCCAGTCGCGCCTGGCCGATGGCATCACCATTTCAGAACATTTCCGCGCGCTTGCGGCGCTCAATGAGATTGGCGGGGCGCAATATCTGGTGCTGCTGCTGGAAAATGCCGCGCGCCTGACGGCGCAGGCCGTTGAATATGCCGAATTGATCTTTGATTTGGCCCTGCGGCGCAGCCTGATTCAGATCGGGGAGGAAACGGTCACGGCCGCCCTCTCGCCGCCCGAAGGGGCCAGCGGCGCGCAATTGCTGGAGGGCGCGGAGCGGCGCCTGTTCACTTTGGCGGAAAGCGGCATCGGTTCGGAAGGCTTCCAGGAATTTCACCATGCCTTGGCCGTCTCAATCGAGATTGCCGCGGCGGCCTATGAAAACAAATCCGATGTTTCGGGCATTTCCAGCGGGCTGGTGGATCTCGATCGCAGCCTTGGCGGGCTGCATGCCTCGGATTTGATCATCCTGGCCGGGCGCCCGTCGATGGGGAAGACGGCGCTCGCCACCAACATG
>CAZAGL010000234.1:0-4028 GCA_964484435.1 uncultured Caulobacteraceae bacterium | reverse complement strand
CGCCGGGGATTGCCGCCGGGTCGTATTCGATGGCCAGCTTGATGCGCGCGGCGATTTCGGGGCTCCATAGTTCCGCCAGCAGCGTCAGCGCGAAATCGATTCCGGCGGTGACGCCGCCGCCGGTGAAGGTGTTGCCGTCGCGCACCACCCGGCCTTCAGCCAAGATGGCCCCCAACTGAGGAAGCAGGCTGCGATAGGCCCAGTGTGTGGTGGCGCGTTTGTCTTTGAGCAGGCCGGCGGCCCCCAGCAGCAGCGCGCCCGTACACACGCTCGTCACGTATCGCGCCTCCTTGCCCGCCTTGGCCACAAAGGTACGGGTTTCGGCGTCCTCGCACGCGGCCATCACCCCGAACCCGCCCGGCACGCAGATGAGATCGAGCGGCGGGGCCTCCGCGAAAGTCCCTGTCGGCACAAGCGCGAGCCCGCAATCGCTTGGCACCGGCTCCATGGTTTTGGCCAAGATATGCGTTTTCGCGCCGGGTGCCCGAAACAGCACTTGCAGCGGCCCGGTGAAATCGAGCTGGGTCAGGTTCGGGAACAGGATGAAGCCGATATTCATGGTATTGCCTCGATGAGCAGGGTCATTGCGTTGGACGCTTTCCAGCCCAGCCGGTCATAGAGTGGCCTGCCTTTCGTGCTGGCGTTCAGTATGAGCCTTGGCACACCTCGGGCCTTTGCCATGGCCTCGCAGCAAGTCATCAAAGCGCGCCCCAGTCCGCGGCCGCGCGCCTCTGGCTCTACAAATAGATTGAGCACATAGCCGCGCTGCGCGCATTGCGGCAATTCTGGGTGGGGAGGCCAATCCAGAAAGCGCAGGCCAACCGAGCCAATCGCGGCCTGATTTTCCTCCGCCACCCAGCCGAAATAGGTTTTATCGCGCACATGCGCGACGAGCCAGTCCAGGAATGGCCGGCGCGCCGCCTCAACATCCGCTTCTAGGCGTCCGTCCTCGATGAAAATGCGGTCACGATGATTGCAAATCAGCGCCGCATCGCCAAGGTTGATAGGGCGGAGCACCCAATTCATCACACCCGCTCGATCACCGTGGCGGTGCCCATGCCGGCACCGACGCAGAGCGTGGCCAAGGCCGTGCCCTGGCCGGTGCGCTCCAGCTCATCCAGCACCGTGCCGAGGATCATCGCGCCCGTCGCGCCCAGCGGATGGCCCATGGCGATGGCCCCGCCATTGACATTGACCTTGGCGGGATCGAGTTCCAACGCCTGCATCCAGCGCAGCACCACGCTGGCGAAGGCCTCGTTCAATTCCCACAGATCGATATCCTTTTTGCTCATGCCCAATTTGGCCAGCAGCTTGGCCGTGACCTTTTCCGGGCCGGTCAGCATGATCGAAGGCTCCGAGCCGATCGAGGCCATGCCCTTGATGCGCGCGCGGGCCTTGAGGCCCAAGGCCTCGCCCATTTCCTTGGTGCCGATCAAGATGGCGGCCGCGCCATCGACGATGCCTGAGGAATTGCCGGCATGATGCACATGGCGGACTTCCTCAACCTCGGGATAGCGCTGCAAGATCACGCTGTTGAAGCCGGGCATCATTTCCCCCTGCGCCTTGAAGCTTGGCTCCAGGCTGGCCAGGGATTGCATGCTGGTTTCGGGGCGCATGTGTTCGTCATGGGCCAGGATGGTCGCGCCCATTTGATCCTTGACCGCGACGATGGAGCGCGCAAAGCGCCCTTCTTTCCAGGCACGCTCGGCGCGCTTTTGGCTTTCCACCGCGAAGGCATCGACATCGTCGCGGCTGAAGCCGTATTTGGTGGCGATCAGATCGGCCGATATGCCCTGCGGCACGAAATAGCTCTTCATGGCCACGGAGGGATCGGTCGCCCAGGCATTGCCATCCGAGCCCATGGGCACGCGGCTCATGCTTTCGACGCCGCCGCCAATGGCCATATTGGCCTCCCCCGACATGACTTTCGCCGCTGCCATGTTGACCGCCTCCAGCCCGCTGGCGCAGAAGCGATTGATCTGCACGCCGGCGACGCCCTCGTCATAATCGGCATTGATCACGGCCGTGCGGGTGATATCGCCGCCTTGCTCGCCCACCGGGGAAACGCAGCCGAACACCACATCATCCACCTTGCTGGTGTCGAGGCGGTTGCGATCGCGCACCGCCTGCAGAGCCTGGGTGGCCAGCGACAGCGCGGTGATTTCGTGCAAGCTGCCCGAAGATTTGCCTTTGCCGCGCGGGGTGCGCACCGCATCAAAAATATAGGCATCCGCCATAATTCGTCTCCAAGATTGTTGTGCCCGTGAGGCCGGAGGCACCTCGATCTACCATCCGCTTTCCCCGGGCTGGGACAGGGCCCGGGGCGGTGAATTGGGATTCTGGCCCCGCGATTGGCAGAGCCTGTTCGGCAAATTGCTAGCTCACGAACAAACGCACAAGCACCGCGACCGTCAAGGCGGCGTTGAGGCCGACAACCCAAGTCAAGGTATCCATGCGGATTTTCAAAGCCTCGATTTGCGCCTTCAGGCCATCGATTTGCCCTTGCATGCCCGTCATGCGGGCATCGAGGCCCGCCATGCGGGCATCGAGCTTATCCATGCGCGATTCGGTGTCCGAGACGGCTTTGGCGGCTGCGCGCGCCTTTTCCTCGCTGGCCCCCGGCGTCGCGCAGCGCATCATAAAGTTCCGCGATCATCACAGTCATTAAAACGCCTCGGCGGGCAGCGCCATCATGCTCTCGGAGCCGGCTTTCAGCTTGGCCAAATGGGCACCGGCCTCGGGCAGCATGCGCTCGATGAAATAGCGGCCCGTCTTGATCTTGGCATCCATGAACGGATCGCTGGGGCCGGCCTCGAAGGCGGCCTTGGCCATCAGCGTCCACATATAGGCGAGGGCGGTATAGCCGAACACCTGCAAAAAGTCATGGCTGGCCGCGCCGGCATTATCGAAATTGCTCATGCCGTTTTGCATCAGCCATTGCGCGCCCTCTTGCATTTGCGCCTTGGAGGCGCGCAGCGCCGCCACGAAGGGCTGCATGCGCGGATCGTTTTCATGGGCCGCGATGCATTCATCGATCTCGCCGAAGAACGTGAAAATGGCCCGCCCGCCATGCGCCGCCAGCTTGCGCCCAACGAGATCGAGCGCCTGCACGCCATTGGTGCCTTCATAGATCATGGCGATGCGGCTATCGCGCAGATATTGGCTGGCCGGGAAATGCTCGGTAAAGCCGGAGCCGCCATGCACCTGCATGCCATCGGAGATGTGGCGAAAGCCCTCGCCCGTCAGGAAGGCTTTCAGCACGGGCGTCATCAAGCCCATATAATCGAGTGCTTTTTGCCGGACGGCCTCATCGGGGCTGCGTTGATAGAGATCGCCGTAAAGGGCTGTCCACATCAGGAAAGCGCGCGCACCCTCATTGAAGGCCCGGGCATCCATCAGCATGCGCCGCACATCGGGATGGACGATGATGGGATCGGCCGGGCCGTCGGGGTTTTTCGCGCCGGTGAGCGAACGCCCCTGGACCCGATCGCGGGCGAAGGCCACAGCGTTCTGATAGGCGATTTCGCTCATGGCCAGGCCCTGCAGGCCAACGCCCAGGCGCGCCTCGTTCATCATCACGAACATGATTTTGAGGCCTTCATTGGCCGTGCCGATCAGATAGCCAATCGCCTCGTCATATTGCATGACGCAGGTGGCATTGCCGTGGATGCCCATTTTCTCTTCCAGCCCGGCGCACACGGCCGTATTGCGCGCGCCGAGGCTGCCATCGGCATTGACCAGGAATTTGGGCACGATGAACAAGGAAATGCCCTTGACGCCCTGCGGCGCGCCTTCGATGCGGGCCAGAACCAGATGGATGATGTTCTCGGCCAGATCATGATCGCCGCCGGAAATCCAGATCTTTTGGCCGGTGATCTTGTAGCTGCCATCGGCCTGCGGCACGGCCTTGGTGCGCAGCAGGCCCAGATCGGTGCCGCAATGCGGTTCCGTCAAATTCATTGTGCCGCCCCATTCACCCGAGGAAAGCTTGGGCAGGAAGGTGCGCTTCTGCTCGGGGCTGCCGCCCT
>CAZAGL010000233.1:0-4041 GCA_964484435.1 uncultured Caulobacteraceae bacterium | reverse complement strand
GTGTGAAGACAATGGGATCGCGACCCAGGACAGCGAGTTCGCTGGCTCCCTCTTTCATGGGATCAACACGCCCCAGTCGACCGTCAATCTGCTGATCGGCTCGAAGAAGTTCACCGAAGGCTGGAACAGCTGGCGGGTAAGCACCATGGGCCTGATGAATGTCGGCCAGACCGAAGGCTCGCAGATCATCCAGCTCTTCGGCCGCGGTGTCCGGCTCAAGGGCTATGGCTCTAGCCTGAAGCGCAGCGGCAAGGCGCAATTGCCCGATGACATCGAGCGCCCAAAGCATATCGGCGTGCTGGAAACCCTCTCTCTCTTCGGCATTCGGGCCGATTACATGGCTCAGTTCCGCGACTTCCTCGAAGAGGAAGGGCTGCCGGTCAACGACGACCGCATCGAGTTCATGCTGCCGGTCATCAAGAACCTGGGAACCCAGAAGCTCAAGATGATCCGTCTGAAGAACACCATAAACGGCGTCAGCACCGAGTTCGGCGACGCGTTCCGGCGGTTGGGGCCAATTCCCACGCTGTCGAAGCCCGATCCGGCCAAGGAAGAGGCGACGGCGTACCTTCAGAAGAACCAGGTTGTCCTAAACTGGTATCCAAAAATCCAGGCCATGAAATCTGGCGGTGTCGCTGGTGGCGATGTCGAGGCCGCACCGAACCAGGCCCACCTGAATGCGAGGCATATCGCGTTCCTTGACCTCGACCGGCTCTACTTCGAGCTTGAGCGGTTCAAGGCCGAGCGCGGCTGGTACAATCTCAATCTGTCAGCAGAGGGCATTGCCGATCTGCTTGGCGATCAGAGCTGGTATCAGCTGCTGATCCCGGCCGAAGAGCTGGCGTGCGACTCCTTCGAGAAAGTCCGACTTTGGGAAGAGATCGCGCTGTCCCTGCTGAAAAAGTTCACCGAGCGCTACTACACGTTCCGCAAACGTGAATGGGAGTTGCCGCATCTCGAGTTTCAGGAGCTGGCGGAGAACGATCCCAACTTCCCCAAGGGCCGAGATGAAGACGGCGAAGGTTACTACCGCATCCTCCTCGACCGGTCGCAGGAAGAGATTGTTACGAAGCTCACGGAGCTGAAGGACCTGATCGAGAAAGGTGATCTGAAGCCGTGGGAATTCAGCGGCATGAAGGCGATCTGGTTCGGGCGGCATCTCTATGAGCCGCTTCTGTATCTCGATCAGAACATTGTCGAGGTCAGTCCGGTTCCGCTCAACAAGGGCGAGCGAAATCTGGTTGAGGACGTGAAGTCATTTCATGACGGCACGCCAGCGTTTTTCGCTGACAAAGAGCTCTATCTGCTGCGCAACCTGAGCAAGGGGCGCGGCGTCGGGTTTTTCGAAGCCGGCAATTTTCATCCGGATTTCATCCTCTGGCTGATTTCCGGCGGCAAGCAGTTCATCGCCTTTGTCGATCCTAAAGGCATTCGGAATATCGGGTTCAACGATCCCAAGATTCAGTTCTTTCAGACCATCAAGGATATTGAACGCCGACTTGGCGAGCCATCGGTAACGTTGAGCAGCTTCATTGTCTCGAATACGCCCTCGCACGTCATGAGATTACTCTGGGCCGTCGACAAACCCGCGATGGAGGCGCGAAACATCCTCTTCCAAGACGAAGACAAGGCAACCTACGTCGGCAAGATAATGGAGCAGATAAAGTCAGCTTCAATGGCGCATAGCTGAGGTGACTATGTTGTGGAAGCATTGCCCGCCACACCTGAACAAGCCCGCGCTTGATAGCGCAGGCGGGCATAGTCAGGCATCGCCTGCTCCAGTGCTGCCCGGGGGGTAGGCCGCGTCCGGTCAATCAGATGCATCGCGAATTGCTGCGCGCCAAGGGTGGAGAGCTCTAGGGGGAGACTGAAATGAATGACATCACGAGTCCACCCGACTTGACGGCACTCTCCCGCTTTGTTCACGACGAGTGTGAGCGACGGCTCCGTGCCTATGAGGCACAGCCACGCGACGCCGTGGAACACTTCGAAACCGAAAACGAAGTTCTGTCAGGCGGCTACGCGTATCGTCAGCTATACGAGCTCGTGCAGAATGCCGCTGACGCAATTTTAGAAGCCGGCGAGTCGCAGGGTCGAATATGTGTGCGTCTTGCCCCTGATCGCTTGGAAGCCGCGAATACCGGCGCCGCTCTCGATGAGGGTGGGATCGTAGCACTGTTGAACGCGCGCAGTTCCCCAAAGCGGGGCAATCAGATTGGCCGATTTGGGATCGGGTTCAAGTCGCTTCTGAAATTGGGCGGCCAGGTCGACCTGATATCCAGGTCCGTGGGATTGCGGTTCAGCCCCGAAGCTTGCCGCAATCGCATTCGCGAGCACCTTGGGTTGGCCCCAGACGCACGCGCGCCGGGCATGCGACTTGCCGAGGTGTTGGATCCGAACGCGAACGGCAGCTCCCTTTCTGCCCAAGGCAAGTGGAGTTGGGCAACGACTGTGGTTTCAGCAGAAATTGCGGACCAATCCGCATTCGATCGACTACGGAAAGAGTTCGCAGATTTTCCTGCCGAGTTCCTCTTGTTCCTGCCCTCCGATATTTCACTCGAGCTAGAAGTGAAAGGTGATGAACCTCGTCGCATAACCAAGCGATTTGAGGACGGGGTCGCCATCGTGATCGATGGCGCGAATGAGGCAAAGTGGAGGGTGTTCGAGACCAATGTAAGGGTCCAGAGCCTAGAAGCGCGCTCAGACGCAACTCACATTCAGGCACGAGATCAGGTGCCGCTGGCATGGGCGGTACCGGTCGGTGGGCGCGAACAAGCTGGTCGATTCTGGGCCTTCTTTCCCACCGAGACACAGAGCCGTACCTCCGGGATCCTGAACGCACCATGGAAACTCAACAGCGACAGGACAAACCTAATCCGAGGCCCATGGAATGAAGCGATCATGCAGGCTGCTGCCGAGTTGATCGGGGCTTCGCTTTCGGCACTTCCTACACCCGAGGATCAAGGCGCTGCCGTCAGTGCATTTCCTCGGCAACCTGAACGGCAGGACGAGATTGCAGTCCCACTGATCAGAACGCTGTGGGACCGGATCGTGACATCCGAAGTCCTTCCCAACGTGGATGGAACGCCAAGCAGACCGAGTGAACTCGTGCGGCATTTCATTGAAGTTACTGATGTCTGCAAGTCATGGGCGAGCCACGCAAGTATTAGTGCCCGGCAGAGCTACCTGCATCCGGATTGCTATTCCTCAGAGGCGAGGGTATCCCGACTGAATGCCCTCGTCGCCGAAGCAAAACGGCGCGATATGGTTGTTCTTCCTAAGTCTTCTTCCAAGGATTGGCTGGAATTTATAGCAAAAACTGACCTGGCTTCGGCGAAGCAGGTTCTCGCTTTCGTCGGAGACCTGTTGAAGAAGAGATATGACTACCACATCTACAGCGTTCCAGAAGCACATCTGATCTTGACAGTCGAAGGTGGTTTGGCCTCGCCGTCGGAGGCTGTCATCGTGTCGGGTGCACCGGCACCAGCAGGCTTCCTTGCCGTCGCCGAGCAAATTGCCTCGGATCCTTTATGCAGGGAAATTCTGATCAATCAGATGGAGGTGAAAGTCCTTGCGGCAGACTCATGGACCGAAGTCCTTGAGGCTTCCCTGGATACTGCCGAAGCTTCGGATGCCCCAGGAGACTGGGAGAACTTCTGGCGCAACATTGCTTCGGCACCCAGCGATGCCAAGAACGAGTATGTCGGTGAACTCGATCTACAGCGGGTTAAGTTCTGCGCTATTTCCGGCAGGTGGATGAGCAGGAGCCTGCTGGTTGTAACGGAGCAAACATCGGGTATCCCTGATGACCACGCTATGGACCCGGCCTTTAAGCGGAATGTCGAGGCCCATGTGCCAGGAAACTGGCTTTCTGAGTTCCCATCCGGCCATGAGACACAGGACCGAGACGATCAGAACCTCAAGGACTACCTACGATGGCTGAGCCCGCATTTCGATGAGATTTGCAGGGAGCGTGTAGGCAGCACGCCCCAGTATCTCCCGAAGTTCTCCAGCAATTCGATCCGAATGCCAGCGGGGTGG
>CAZAGL010000232.1:0-4042 GCA_964484435.1 uncultured Caulobacteraceae bacterium | reverse complement strand
GTCCTCACCCCCCGCCGCCCCTCATCCCGGGCCGATCATGTTTTCGGGGCGCACGATGGCATCGTAATCTTCCGCCGGGATGCCATCTTTCAGGGCTTCTTCACGTAGGCTGGTGCCGTGCTTATGGGCCTGCTTGGCGATATGGGCGGCGCGGTCATAGCCATATTTGGGGGCCAAAGCCGTGACCAGCATCAAGGAGCGCTCCAGCCCGGCCTTGATATTGTCCTCGCGCGCCTGCAGGCCAATAATGCAATTGTCGGTAAAACTCACGGCCGCATCGGCCATCAAGCGCACCGATTGCAGGAAATTATAGGCCATCACGGGATTATAGACGTTCAGCTCGAAATGGCCCGAAGCCCCGGCAAACGTGATCGCCGCATGATTGCCGAAGATCTGCACACACACCTGCGTCAAGGCTTCGCATTGGGTGGGATTGACCTTGCCCGGCATGATGGAAGAGCCCGGCTCGTTCTCCGGCAGCGCAAGTTCCCCGAGGCCGCTGCGCGGACCCGAACCCAAAAAGCGGATATCATTGGCGATTTTGAATAACGAGGCGGCACAGGTATTGATCGCCCCATGGCTCATGACCATGGCATCATGCGCGGCCAGGGCCTCGAACTTGTTGGGCGCGCTGGTGAAGGGCAGCTGGCAGATGGCTTTGATGCGCTCGGCCACCGCCTCGGCAAAGCCCAATGGTGCGTTCAGCCCGGTGCCGACAGCCGTGCCGCCTTGCGCCAATTGCATCAGCAAAGGCAAAGTCTGCTCGATGCGGGCGATGCCGTTTTGCACTTGTTGGGTATAGCCGGAAAATTCCTGGCCCAGCGTGAGAGGGGTGGCATCTTGCGTATGGGTACGCCCGATCTTGATCAGGCCGGCCCAGGCCTGCGCCTTATCGTTGAGGGCATTGCGCAATGTCTGCAAAGCCGGCAGCAGGCGATGCACGATTTCTTCGCTACAGGCCACATGCATGGCCGTGGGGAAGGTATCATTGCTGCTTTGGCTCATATTGACATGATCATTGGGGTGGATCGGGCGTTTCGAGCCCATTTCGCCGCCCAACATTTCGATGGCCCGGTTTGAGATGACCTCATTGGCATTCATGTTGGATTGGGTGCCCGAGCCGGTCTGCCACACCACCAAGGGGAAATGCGCATCGAGCTTGCCTTCGATAACTTCTTGCGCGGCCCGCACGATCACCTCCCCCAATTGAGGATCGAGCTTGCCCAATTGCATATTGGCCTCGGCGGCGGCGCGCTTGACGATGCCCAAGGCGCGCACGATGGGCGCGGGCTGCTTTTCCCAGCCGATCTTGAAATTGCCGAGGCTGCGCTGGGCCTGCGCGCCCCAATAGCGATCGGCCGCCACCTCGATCGGGCCGAAGCTGTCGGTTTCGGTGCGGGTGGCTTGGGTCATTGGAGACTCCTTCCAAAGGAAACCCGCTCTACCAATGCCCGAAGCGCGGCGCAAATCGCAGGTGCGTGCGCTATTGCATCGTCAGGGAAATCCGATCCGGATTTCCCTGGGTTCGATGCAACAAACACTTGATTCAACGCAGCAGTTCGCCCTTGGGCCCGCACCAGGCCTCGCGCCGGCCCGTCCAGGGGCGCGCCAAGCCCTGATCCAACAGCAGCTGGGCGAGATCGCGCCCGTCCAGGCTGATACTGGCCAGCGTGCGGCCATAACGATCGATGCGCCCGCTCAAGCGGGCTTGCACCTGGCGCGCGCCCAAGATGGCCTGGCGGGCCGCATGCGTCGCGCGCTGGGCCAAGGCCGCCTCGGCGGGGCAGCGCGCGCCCTGCCCGCTTTCCGGGGCATCGATGCGGATCAGCCGAAAGCGCTCCCCCGTTGCGTCATCGCGCAGCGTATCGCCATCGATGGCATGGGGCCGGTGCAAAGTGCGCAAGGCTGGCCCAGCGCGTTCTTGCCCCTCATCGGGCCCCGCCCCCGCATCGACCGCCGCCGGCGCAAGGAATGCGCCGGCCGCCGGGCCGGGCAGAAGGGAGGCCAAAGCGAACGCAGCGCTCGCCGCCATGACGGCCAGGGAGATCCTCTCCTCGCCCCCGCGCGCACTCAAACGCCGACGTTTTGGCCAATTGCCGCGCGAAACCATAGCAAGCCCATAAGCGCGCACACTTCACGGCGCAGACCAGGGCGAGGAAACAATCTGATCGGTTGCGGTTTAGTTAAAAATGTACGTTAATTTCTTAAAATTTGCGCGGCACCATGTCAACACAAACATAAACCACACAGCGTTAAATTGATATCATGTAATTTAACCGCGCTAATCAAGCTAGAAAAATGACCTCATATGTCAATGCAATCTTGTTTGTTATTTCATCATGCCTAGCCAAAGCCGTGACATTGGGCCCGTATCCACGGGACTTTGCGCCTTGGCAGGGATCGATCGCGGCGCTATCCCGGCCCCATGCCCCGTCACCCCAACCCAAATCGGAATCTTGGATGAGCCCAACTGCCGATCCCGCGCGCGGCGGCGATCTGCCCTGGGTGGGGCGCGGCAAGGTGCGGGCCCGCGCCCGCGATCGGGGCCTCGATATCCGCATCGAAGGGCTGACCACCCAGGCCAAATATTACAAGCCGCTGGTCTATGAATTTTTTCGCAAGGAATTCCGCCTCCAGCCGCGCCATGGCGATTTCGAAATCCGCATCGAAATGGCCCATATCGGCGAACCGCCGCGCTTGGATCTGGACAATCTGGCCAAGGCCCTGCTCGATGCGCTCACGGGGCATGTGTTTTTCGACGACAGCCAAGTGGCCCTGTTGATCGTTGAACGCATGGGCGGTGAGCGGGACATGATCAGCCTGCGGGCCAATTTGCGATAAGGCCCGGCCCAGGTCTTTGGGGGCGCGGGGCCATCTTGCCGCGCTTGACGCCAATCAATTTCCTGGCGAACACCTTGGCGCGCAGGCAGGTCATGGGCGAGGCAAACGCAGATGGACAAGCAAATCTGGATGTACCGCCATGCCGAAAGCCTCTCCAATGCGGGGGAGCGCACATTCGATGTCACGCAGATTCCCCTGTCGGAGAAGGGACACAAGCAGGCCCTGGAACTGGCCGGTGCCATTCCCGAAGCGCCCAGCGCCATCATCGTTTCGCCGTTTCTGCGCACGGCGCAAACCGCAGAGCCCGCCGCCGCGCGCTTTGAATCGGCCGGACAGGCTGTCTGGCCCATCCAGGAATTCACCTATCTGGAGCCGCTTTCCTGCATCGGCACGTCCTGGCTGGAACGCAAACCCCGGATCGATGCCTATTGGGCCCGGCTCGATCCCGATTATGTCGATGGCCCCGGCGCGGAATCATTTGGCGATCTGATGGCCAGGGCCCGCGCCTTCTTGGAGCGCGCCGCACGCATCGAACATGCCCTCGCGCTGCTGGTTTCACACGGGCAATTCATGCAAATGGCCATGCTCTTGGCCGAGCAGCCGCTCTTGCCACCCCGCGAGGCGATGGCCGCCTTCCGGGACCGGCAGGCGCAGCGCCCATTTGCCAATTGTGAGCGCCTGCATCTCACCATTGGAGATCGCGGGCTCACGATTGAGGGGCGCGGCTAACGCCCCCTTCACAAGCCAGCCTGCTTGGCCTGCGCACCGCCTTGCGATAAGGCCCATCTGCGCCCTATTACGGCCGCGATTCGTCGCGCGCGGCTTTGAATTCGGCATCGGCCCGCCAATTGGGCCAGGCCACGCCATCGGCCAATTCGCGCCCCACGTCATAGAGCAATTGGCCATCCTGGGTGGCGCCCGAGAAATCCAAGCTGTCGCTCCATTGGTCGCTGGGCTTGTGGTAGGAATTCTCCAGGAAGGCGTCTTCCAAGGCCCGCCCGCGCGCCACGCCGCCAACGGTCAGATCGAGGCCCCCGCCAAAAAACACCGCCGGCACGCCGATCTTGGCAAAGCTGAACTGATCAGAGCGGTAATAATGGCCGCGCTCCGGGAAAGGATCGGGCGAAAGCCTGCGCCCTTGCAGGCCCGCCAGGCGCACGACCACATCCTCCACCTCATTCTTGCCGGCCCCGACAATGAC
>CAZAGL010000231.1:0-4046 GCA_964484435.1 uncultured Caulobacteraceae bacterium | reverse complement strand
CAATCAGAGCATCGAACCCAGCGAAATCCGACTTAAATTTCGCTGACGATGCTCTCGATCCCCGGCTTCGGCTGCGCCGAACCGGGAAATCTCCATGAACCGCAGCGCCTCAGCAGGGCAATCGCCATTTGGGCGTTGACAAGGCGCGCATCATGCATACTGTGCCGCGCTTCTCCCCGCCCGGTGCCCCCGGCGCGGCTCAATGGATATGGATCATGTTCGCGGTCATCAAAACGGGCGGCAAGCAGTATCGCGTGGCTGCTGACGATATCATCACCGTCGAAAAGCTGGAGGGCGAGCCCGGCCAGCGCATCGCTTTTGACCATGTGCTGATGATCGCCGATGGCGAAAAGGTGCAGATCGGCGCGCCCGCTTTGGCCGGTGCGCGCGTGCATGGAGAATTGATCGAAACCGCCAAGGGCGAGAAGGTCATGGTGTTCAAAAAGCGCCGCCGCTCCACCTATCGGCGCAAGCGCGGCCATCGCCAGGTGGAAAGCAAAGTCCGCATTACGGGCGTCAGCGCCGCTTAACGTTATAGGGATATGTGTCATGGCGCATAAGAAAGCAGGCGGTTCCTCGCGCAATGGGCGTGACAGCCCAGGCCAGCGGCTTGGCGTGAAGCGTTTCGGCGGCGAAACGGTTCTGGCCGGCAATATCTTGGTGCGCCAGCGCGGCACCAAATTTCATCCCGGCGTGAATGTGGGCCTTGGCAAGGATTATACCCTGTTCGCCAAGGTCACCGGGCGGGTGCGCTTTGCCGTCAAGCGGCTGGGGCGCACTTATGTCAGCATCGAGCCCATCGCCCAGGCGGCAGAGTGAATGACCGGGCCCGCGCCGCTTCTCACGGAGCGGCTTCGGCTCAATGCCATTCGGCGCGATGATGCCGCACGGCTGGCTTTGCTGTGCAACAATTGGAATGTGGCGCGCTGGCTGGCCCGGGTGCCCTTCCCCTATCGCCTGGAAGATGGCATCGCCTTCTGCAATCTGATCGAAGAAACTGCCCCGGCCGGCCAGGACATGGTCTGGGCCATCCGCAGGCGCGAAGAAACCAATCTTTTGGGCCTGATCAGCGTCACCAATTTGCACGGTGAAGAGCCGGAGCTGGGCTATTGGCTGGGCCAGCCCTATTGGGGACAAAGGCTGATGAGCGAGGCCGCCAAGGCCGTGGTGCGGGTGTTTTTCACGCAAACCGCCCATCCGCGCTTATATTCCGGGGCGTTTGTTGGCAATGAGGCCTCGTTGCGCATCCAGACCGCTCTCGGATTTACCGAAACGGGCCTGGGCCGGCGCTGGTGCATGGCGCGGGGCGAAGACATCGCCCATCATTTCTCGGTGCTGGAGCGCGCCGTGTGGGAAGCGCAAATTCCCCCGCCTTGAGGGAATTTGCCCAGCTAGAGCGTTTTTAGGCCGACCGGAATCAATAGGGATTCCTATCTGCCCCGAATGCTGATTCTTGATCTGTCGTCTTGACGATGGAGCGGTCGGCGATGGGCTGGATTTCTGGGCAGGCGTATTCGGACGATTTGCGCGCGCGGGTTCTGGCGGCGGTGGATCGCGGCGGGCGGGTCTATGAGTTGGCGCCGCTGTTCGAGGTGAGCGTGTCCTACATCTACAAGGCCTTGGCGCGTCGACGTGATCTGGGTCTGACGACGGCGCTGCCAAAGAAAGGGCGACCAGGGCGCAAGCTTGATTGTCATCTCGACGCGCTGGTGGCGCGGGTGAAGGAAAAGCCCGACGCGACGCTCGAGGAATTGGCCGCCTGGGCCGCGCAAGCGCGCGGCGTGCGGGTGTGCGCGGCGACCATGTGGGCGACGCTGGAGGCGCTTGGCTTCACGCTCAAAAAAAGACGCGCCATGCCGCCGAGCAGGCGCGCGAAGACGTTGCCGCGGCCCGCGCCGCATGGCGCGAAAACCAAAGCAGCTTGAACGCAGCGCGCCTGGTTTTCATCGATGAAACCTGGGCGGCCACCAACATGACGCGGTTGCATGGGCGTGCGCCAAAGGGCAAGCGCCTGTTGGCCGCGGTTCCGCACGGCCACTGGAAAACCACAACCTTCATTGGGGCGCTGCGGTGCGATGGACTGACCGCGCCGATGGTGGTTGACGGCGCCGTCAATGGCGACATTTTCCGCGCTTATGTTGAGCAGGTGCTCGTCCCCACGCTGAAGCCCGGCGACATCGTGGTGATGGATAATCTGCAAAGCCACAAGGTCGACGGCGTGCGCGCCGCCATTGAGGCTGCCGGCGCAGAACTCCGTTACCTGCCGCCCTACAGCCCCGATCTGAACCCGATCGAACCGGCCTTCGCCAAATTCAAAACGCTCTTGCGCAAAGCCGAAGCCCGCACTGTCGAAACGCTCTGGACCGCGATCGGCGACCTGGTCGATCGCATCACCCCAACCGATTGCCGCAACCTCTTCCGCCATTGCGGCTATGTACGGTCAACTTGAATCCGCTCTAATCGTTTGAATTTGCGCATTTTCGGGCACAAAACCGCGTCACACTTTTCGGGAACGGGTCTGGGCACCCGCGCCGTCCCGGCTCAATCGCCGTAAGGCAGCCAGATATTCTTCACCTCGCAGGCCCGGCGCAGAAATTCGCGCCCTTCCCCGGTGCGGGCTTGCCACCAATCGCGGGCTTTGCCGTGATTGACCCAGGTGCGCTTCATATTCTCAGCGGCGGCGCGCTCGACCAGAGCCGAGCCCTCTTTGCTGCCGAAATACCATAGCCCCTCCACCTGCGCGTGATCGGCCAGCACCTTGGTCAGCTCATCGCCATTGCCAGTCACGATATTGACCACGCCGGCCGGGACATCCGAGGTTTCCAGGACCTGGTAAAAATCGGTCGCGGCCAGAGGGGCGCACGCCGATGGGATCATCACGCAGCGATTGCCCATGGCCAAAGCCGGGGCCATCAGCGAAACAAAGCCCAAAAGGGGAACCTCCTCGGGGCAAACCAGGCCCATCACACCGATGGGCTCGTTCATGGCCATCACCACATGGCGCCCGGGCGGGGAATGGGCCAGCCCATCATATTTATCGGCCCAGGCGGCATAGGAAAACAGCCGGCTGATCGAGAGCGCCACCTCAAAATCGGCTTGCGCCGCATCACAACCCAGCATGGCCTGCAGCCGGGCCGCGAATTCGCCCGCGCGCATGGAAAGGTTCTCGGCAAGAAAGTAAAGGATTTGCGCGCGGGCATGGCCGGTGCTGGTGGCCCAGCTTTCGGCGGCAAAGGCCGATTCCACCGCATCGCGGATATCCTTGCGATTGCCGAGACCCACCCGCCCCAATGCCTTGCCATGCGCGCCACGCACCACGATCGTGCGCTGCCCGTCGGGCCGCTTCTGCTTACCGCCGATATAGTTTTTGGGGGTTTGATCGATGGCTTGGATGCCAGCCGGCAAAGCCGTGGCTGTGCGGGCCGGTGCTGCCTCCATCTTGGCCGGTTTGGCCGGGAGGAAGGCTTGCTTTTGCACCAGATATTCATAAACGCCTTCGCGCCCACCTTCGCGCCCGAAGCCGGATTCGCGATAGCCGCCAAAGCCGCAGGCCGCGTCAAAGGCATTGGTCGTGTTGATCCACACTACGCCGGCCTTGACCTTGCTGGCCGCATCGAGCGCGCGATTGATGTTTTCGGACCAGATGGTCGCGGCCAGGCCATAGCGCGAATTGTTGGCGAGGCTGAGGGCCTCATGGAGGGTGCGAAAACTCATGGCCGCCAAAACCGGGCCGAAAATCTCTTCCTGCATGGCCACATTGGCGGGGCCAAGATTGGTCAGCAAGGTTGGCGGGTAAAAGCAGCCCGTGGCGGGCAAGGCGATATCGGGCACCCAGGCATGGGCCCCCTGCGCCACGCTTTGCGCCACGAGGCCGCTGATGCGCTGATGCTGCACGGGATCAACCAGCGCACCCATATCGATGGCCTTGTCCAGCGGATCGCCGATGCGGAAATTTTGCAGGCGGTGCCGGATCTTGGCGTAAAGCGCCTCGGCCACGCTTTCTTCCACCAGCAGGCGCGAGCTGAGTGCGGTCGATCAGCGAAAGG